>JAUXDP010000245.1 GCA_030618325.1 Methylococcaceae bacterium
CTATGCACTTCGATTTGGGCTCCACCGCTAAAATACGTTTTGATTGTAAGCTAGGTAGACATGTCTTCTCAAGAAAAACATGGCTTAGCCACTAGAAAAAATATTTATTCCACCTTTTAGAGTAAAAACATGAAAGACTTAACGAAGTACAGAAATATTGGGATTTTCGCGCACGTTGATGCCGGCAAAACAACAACCACTGAGCGGATATTAAAACTGACAGGGAAAATTCATAAAATCGGGGAAGTGCACGATGGCGCTGCAACGACTGATTTTATGGAACAAGAACAGGAACGCGGCATCACCATCCAGTCTGCTGCAACTTCGTGCACATGGAACGACCATCAATTAAATATTATTGATACTCCGGGACACGTTGATTTTACAATTGAAGTTTACCGTTCGTTAAAAGTTCTAGATGGTGGAATTGGGGTTTTTTGCGGCTCAGGTGGCGTTGAACCCCAATCTGAGACCAACTGGCGGTATGCTAACGACTCTGAAGTTGCCCGGGTAATTTATGTTAATAAACTTGACCGCATAGGCGCTGATTTTTACCGGGTCGTCAAACAAGTCGAAGATGTTTTGGGTGCTAATCCATTAGTAATGACTTTACCCATCGGTATTGAAGATGACTTTGTTGGTGTTGTTGATTTGCTAACACGTAAAGCCTGGGTGTGGGACGATTCCGGTGACCCACTGAATTATGAAATCCAGGATGTTCCTGCCGATATGGCTGATGATGTCGAAATCTGGCGAGAAAAACTGATCGAAATAGCCATCGAACAAGACGATGATGTCATGGGAAAATATCTGGATGGCGAAGAGCCAGATATTGAAACACTTAAACAGTGTATCCGTAAGGGCACTATAGCTCTTGACTTTTTCCCCACCTACTGCGGCTCTTCATTTAAAAACAAAGGTGTGCAGTTAGTACTTAATGCTGTGGTCGATTACCTGCCTGACCCCACTGAAGTCAAACCACAGCCTGAAATTGACCTAGAAGGCAATGAAACCGGTTCATTTGCTGTCGTTGATCCCGACAAGCCATTACGCGCCCTGGCCTTTAAAATCATGGATGACCGGTATGGTGCCTTAACCTTTATACGTGTATATTCTGGCACATTAGGAAAGGGTACAACTATTCTAAACACCTTTACAGGAAAGACTGAGCGTATTGGCCGTATTGTTGAAATGCATGCAGATGCACGAGAAGAACTGGATTCTGCTCAAGCGGGAGATATCGTTGCTGTCATTGGCATGAAAAATGTTCAAACTGGTCATACATTATGTGACCCCAACAACCCAGCCACTCTCGAACCCATGGTCTTCCCTGACCCTGTAATTTCTATGGCGGTTTCTCCAAAAGACAAAGATGGCTCAGAAAAACTGGGTATCGCCTTAGGTAAAATGATCAGAGAAGATCCTTCCTTCAGAGTTGAAACAGATGAAGACAGTGGTGAAACTATTCTCAAGGGAATGGGCGAGTTACATCTTGACATCAAGGTTGACATCCTCAAGCGTACCCACGGCATTGAAGTTGCTGTTGGCAAACCTCAGGTTGCTTACCGGGAAACCATTACTAAGCGAATTGAAGATAGTTACACCCATAAGAAACAATCAGGTGGTTCAGGCCAATTCGGTAAAATTGACTACGCCATTGAGCCGGGAGAACCAGGCAGCGGTTTTGCCTTTGAATCTAAAGTAACAGGCGGCAACGTTCCCAAAGAATTCTGGCCAGCTATTGAAAAAGGCTTTAGAACCAGTACCGACCAAGGTGTATTAGCTGGTTTCCCTTGCCTGGATTTTAAAGTAACATTAATGGACGGTGCTTTTCATGCCGTCGATTCATCCGCTGTTGCATTTGAAATAGCTGCGAGAAGTGCCTATCGCCAATCTATCCCTAAAGCAGCCCCACAGCTGATTGAGCCAATAATGAAAGTTGATGTTTTCACGCCTGATGACAATGTCGGCGATGTAATCGGGGATTTAAACCGCCGGCGCGGGATGATCAAATCACAAGAAGCAGGAACATCTGGAGTTCGCATTAAAGCAGATGCGCCATTAAGTGAAATGTTCGGATATATTGGTGATTTGCGCACCATGACTTCTGGCCGCGGCCAATTTTCCATGGAGTTTTCGCATTATATGCCATGCCCGAAAAATGTTGCAGAAGAAGTGATAAAAGAAGTTGCTGAACGCAACGCCAAGAAATAAGAACGAAGTCCATCTACTTGCCGGTAAACACTACTTTACCGGCAAGCCTTCCAACCTTGAACTACGACACCTCTTGTTAAATCAGTAAATGGCAATCGAGATTGAACATAAATTCTTGCTAGCCAATGAAAAATGGCGCAATCACATCAGTCGCTCCGCAACAATGCGGCAAGGTTATTTAACAAGCAACTCAAACAGCTCTGTAAGAGTCCGAATAAGCGGTGAAAAAGCCTGGTTGAATATCAAAAGCGCAACTGCTGGCAATCAAAGGCACGAATATGAATACGAAATTCCTGCGCATGATGCTGATGAAATAATGAATACTTTATGTCGGAAACCGTTGATAGAAAAAGTCAGGCATTATGTAGTTCATGATAATCATACCTGGGAAATAGATGCATTTTCTGGAGAGAATGAAGGTCTGATCGTAGCAGAACTCGAGCTATCCAAACAAAATGAAGAATTTACTATTCCAGACTGGATTGGCAAAGAAGTGACAGATGACTTGAGGTATTATAATAATAACCTGTCTAAGCACCCTTACCACACCTGGAAAGAATAATTTCAACCAATCCACACACGATTAATCATATTTTGGAATACTGAATTCCCCAAATATTTTATCCCGCTCTTTGGCATCACTGCACGCCATCGCTCTGTTCACAATTTCCTCCTTTAAGTGAGGTACAAACATTTCAATGAAACGATAAATATAACTTCGAATATATTTATTTTTTCTTATGGCAATCTGCGTAGTACTTATGCCAAAAATATGCTCAACATCAAGAGCGACTAAATCATTATCTATCTCTTGTAGATAAGCCATTTTAGCAATAATCCCAATACCGAGACCTAATCTTACATACGTCTTAATGACATCGGCATCTACCGCAGTAAATACGATGTTCGGGTTGAGCTTATTACTAGCAAAAACCTCATCGATTTTGTGTCGCCCGGTAAAGCCGAGCACATAAGTAATGATGGGATATTGTACAATATCATGTAACTGTATTTTTTTACATTCAGCTAATGGGTGATTTTTCTTTACAATGACACACCGACTCCATTTGTAACAAGGCATAGATAATATTTGCTCAAAGCCGGTTAACGATTCTGTTGCAATCGCCAAGTCTACTTCCCCTTGCTTTAATAATTGCGCTACATTTTTTGGGTTTTCCTGTTGCATACTAAACTGAACATTCGGATACTCTGATATGAATCGGTTAACTGTGGCTGGCAAAATATACCTTGCTTGGGTATGAGTAGTGGCTATAGTTAATAATCCCTCTTGATTATGTGCGTCTGAAGCAATATCTTTAATGCTTTGTACTTTATCCAGAATGAGGAGCGCTTCTTTATAGACCTCCTTGCCCTCTTGCGTCAATTCAACAAGATGCTTGCCTTTACGTACAAATAAAGGCATATTTAATTCAGACTCCAGCAATAATATTTGTTTGCTAATCCCAGCCTGAGATATATACAAATACTTAGCAGCACTTGAAATATTGTGCTTTTGCCGAACAATTTCCACTAAATATCGAAGCTGATTTAATTTCATTCTTTATAACCTAACGGAATATATTAATTGCATTATATATCTGTATTAAATATAAAAGAATGTTATATTGCCAAATTATTTTTGTACTGATAAGGAATTCTCATTGGAACTCTTTTACATAGCAGCAGGTGGTTTTGTAGGTTTTATTATTGGATTAACAGGAGTAGGAGGCGGCTCGTTAATGACGCCTATACTAGTTTTAGGTTTTGGTATCACCCCATCAATAGCTGTTGGTACAGATTTACTATATGCAGCAATTACCAAAGCAAATGGCGTTTTTTTTCATCACCGAAATAAGACTATCGACTGGAAAGTCGTAGGTTTATTGGCTAGCGGGAGCATACCTACTTCAATTATAACTATTCTGTGTCTGGAGCAAATCAGAGATAAAGGTATCAATTATGACCATATCATGATGACGACGCTAAGCTTTATGCTGATTTTGACAGCTATTATCATTATGATAAAAAATAAGCTACTAGCTTGGGCTCATAGCGGTAATACCAAAAGTAGTGCTATCAGAATGGTTCAACGCTTTCGACCTCACATCACTGTGTGCAGTGGAATTATCCTTGGCTTTTTAGTAACAATCTCTTCAGTTGGAGCTGGAGCAATAGGCTCGGCCATATTATTTTTGTTATATCCCTGGAAAAAACCCATCTCAATAGTTGGAACTGATTTAGCTCATGCAATTCCATTGACAGCAATTGCCGGATCAGGACACATCCATTTCGGGACAGTGGATTTCTATTTATTAACAGGATTATTAGCTGGCGGAATCCCAGCAATCTATATAGGGAGCTATATTGGCAAAAAATTACCTGACTATCTATTACGTCCTATCATCGCACTACTATTACTATTAATGGGAATTAAATTAGCCTTAGGTGGATTCGACTCATAAGTGCACCACCCCTAACATACTGACATCAACGCCAGTATTCTCAAAAAACACCTCGTAAGGTGTTTTAAATCCCAAACATTTTCTAGGTCTGGAGTTTAAC
>JAUXDP010000038.1 GCA_030618325.1 Methylococcaceae bacterium
GTCGCTTTCTGACTTGCGCCAGGTTCTCTTAATCGGACGCTTAGATCTACAAATCCGGGACAAACAATCTGGTCGCTGGCATCAATCACTCTGTCAGCAACAAAACCATCCGGTTGATCTGTCATCGATATAATTCTGTCTTCAGAAATATAAATGTCGCCGACCTGAACCGTCTGGCTCGCCGGGTTTATGATTCGGCCCTGAGCAATATGAATATTGGTCATTATTGAGTTCCAGCCGCTTGCATAGTCATCGACATAATAGCCATTCTAACTGCTATACCGTAACTGACTTGCTTAAGAATTACCGAGCTCATGCCATCTGCAACGCTGGAGGCTATTTCCACCCCCCGATTAATGGGTCCAGGATGCATGACAATAGCATCAGGTTTGGCTGATTTTAATTTGTCTTGCGTCAAACCATAACATTTATAATATTCACTTTCTGTTGGCAGAAACGCACCTGTCATGCGTTCTTTTTGCAAGCGCAACATGATAACCACATCTGCCTCTTGAATCCCTTTTTCCATATCATTAAACACCTTAACACCCAGCGTTTCGACCTTTGCCGGTAACAGTGTTTTGGGCGCGATGACATGAATTTCCGGCACCCCTAACGTATTGAGTGCCTGGATTTGTGATCGCGCTACTCTAGAATGCAAAATATCACCAACAATGGCAACCCTTAATTGGCTGAAATCCTGTTTTACCCGTCGGATCGTAAACATATCTAGCATTGCCTGAGTAGGATGAGCGTGATTTCCATCACCTGCATTAATAACACTGATGTAGGGAGCAACATGTCTGGCAATAAAGTGTGCAGCGCCACTTATCGAATGTCTGACTACAAACATATCGACGTGCATTGCCTCCAGATTTCGAATGGTATCCAAAAGAGTCTCACCCTTTGATGTGGCAGATGTTGAGATATCCATATTCAGGACATCGGCAGATAGCCTGGTCGCTGCCAAGTCAAAAGTCGTTCTAGTTCGGGTGCTGTTCTCAAAGAACAGATTGATAATGGTTTTTCCTCGTAACAGAGGGAATTTTTTTACCTGCTGATCAGAAACACTGGCGAATGATTCTGCTGTATCCAGAATTTCAGTCAGCAATGATTTGCTCAGTCCTTCAATAGATAAAAAATGTTTTAGCTTACCTTCAGGTGTAAATTGCAATTCATGATTTGCGGTCATTTACGCTGCTTGATTGATAGTTTGAATATGTATAGTCAGGTTTTCTGGCCCAATCAGTTTAACACGTTGGCCTTGAGGTAAGCTAATCGTCTCACCCACACAATCGGGTTTCATTGGGATTTGTCGGCCATCACGTTCGATCAACACACCTAGTACAACCTGCCTGGGTCGTCCATAATCAAAAATCTCATTCAGGGCTGCACGGATGGTTCGGCCGGTGTAAAAAACATCATCAATTAAAATAATATCGCGGCCTTCAATATTAATGGGCAGCTGGCTGGGTTTAACTTTAGGATTTACGCCAATCTGGGAAAAATCATCACGGTAAAATGAAATATCAAGTAGCCCTAAAGGTTCATTGATATTTAAGCGTTGATGCATTTGCTCTGCAATCCAGACACCGCCAGTATGAATACCAATCATGACCGGATCATTAATTTGCCGTTCAGTAATAGTACTTTTTAGTGTGGCCTCCAATTGATTGAGCAACACTTGAATATCGAAACTTGTTTTTGTCATTCTTTAAAAATTTTCATTTAACCAGGATTGCAGGATTAACTGAGCGGCCAATTGATCCTGCACTTGCCATAGTTTATCAGCATTTACGCCAAGGTCATCGAACAGCAACTGTTTTGCCTCAAAGGTAGACAATTTTTCATCGATGGTAAAGACGGGTAATTGAAAGCGTCCTTCCAGTTGCCGACAAAACTTTTCAATTTTTGGCGTTATTGGATTATCAGTACCATCATCTTTTTTTGAAATACCAACGACCAACCCACCTGGCTGCCATTCCTGAATCAACTGACTGATTGCCTGCCAATCGGGTTTTTGATTAATTGCACTTATAGTTTGTAATGGGCTTGCAGTTCCAGTAACCACCTGACCAACTGCTACGCCAATTTTTTTGCTGCCAAAATCAAACCCGAGATAAGTGGGGTTTTCAAGTGCAACCACCGGTTTGGCAAGCTTAACCATGTCCAGCTGGCATGGTTAACAAACTAATATCAATACCAAGTTGGTTTGCTGCTGCTGACCAGCGCTGATCAACGGGAGTATTGAAAAGCACGTTGTTTAAACAAGGTGTATGCAACCAGGAATTAGCTGTGATTTCCTTTTCCAGCTGCCCTTCCCCCCAACCAGCATACCCCAGCGCAACCAAAAAATTTTTTGGTCCTTCGCCTTTGGCAATAGCCACCAGTATATCCTTGGAAGTAGTTAATGAAATCGTATCTGAAACTGGGATTGAGGACTCCCATAGACTATCAAGCTCAGGACTGTGTAAAATAAAGCCTCGTTCCTGCTGTACTGGGCCACCGGCAAAAACTGGAGTTTTATTGCATACAGGGTCAACTGCTGTAATTCCCATTTGCATAAAAATTTCACCTAGATCCATTGCTGTAGGTCGATTAATTGTTATTCCCAACGCCCCTTCATCATTATGCTGACACATAAGCGTCACAGAATGGAAAAAATTAGGGTCGTTTAGGTTTGGCATGGCAATCAAAAACTGATTGTTCAAATAAGTTACGCTATCCATATTTATCTTTAGTTTTGTTTATCATATCGATGAGTAAACTCTCTTTTCAGTTTTACCTAAACCTTAAATTTTAGTTGATGTAATATGACAGCTTTCAGTAATTAAAATTCCAAGCGCATAAAACAAACCTAACCAAATATCGAAACAACAATACATGCCCGCCTTACCCAGACCCGAATTTATTGAAGCAATAAAACAAAGCTGCCGGCAGATTAGCTTAAAAAGCACGCTCCTTTACGTCGAAATAAATCACTCCACTCAAGTTATCAGCCTGATGCAAGGACTTGAAGCAGAGGAGAGCCTGATCCTGTCTATTGAGCAATTCATTATCGATAGCATTGCTCCCTACAAAAATACGATTGTAGGCCGCATAGAAAGCAACAGATTCGGTATTATTCTACCACTTTCCATTGAAGATAGTCTTGATCTTGCCCATCAATTAACCAGAAGACTAGACCAACAGTCCACAAAAATAACCGGTGAAATCTATTATCCCAAATTAATTATTGGAGTCACTCCGTTAGCACCTGCCGTATCAGTCCCAGAACTGGCCATTGCAGCGGCTGATGAAGCCTTGCACCAGGCCAGACGTATTGGACACAGTATCGTTCAATTGGTCGAACCAGATGATCCACGGCTACTGGAATATCAAAAGTTCCTTAAATTGCTCCCTATACTTCGTAAAGGATTAAAGAAGCAATCATTTATTCTCTACGCTCAACCGATAATCCCTTTAACCAATCGACCCTCTATTAAAAAATCTGAAATTCTATTGCGTTATCGAGATGAAAATATAGCCATTCATCTACCCAAACAATTCCTTTCTACTGCTGGGCTATTTCATGTCAGCCGTGAAATTGATCTATATGTAGTGCATCAATTCTGTCGGTATATGCAACAAAACCCTGGACAAGAAACCCTATATTCCTTGAATATTTCTGGCAACACGGTACGCTTTTCGCCATTCTTTAATTTCGTGGAACGTGAGTTTCATTTTTATAATGTCGACCCACAAAAAGTCTGTTTTGAAATGACCGAAAACGTAGCTGACAAGGATATGTCTCACGCAACAAAGCTGATGGCTCTACTCAAAAACCATCTAGGTTGCAAACTGTCATTGGATGATATCGGCATAGGCTCCAGCAATTTATCAAACCTACCCCGTTTTGATGTCGATTTTTTTAAAATTGATGGCTCCTACATCCAAGCCATGCTTGATGATCCTTATGCCGAATTGGTAGTACGTTTTATAGCCACTGCAGCCAAACAACTCAACAAAGAAGTTGTTGCGGAATATGTCGAGCAACAGCAACAATTAGATCGGCTAAAAGAACTGGGGGTTGATTATGCACAAGGTTATTTACTCGGCAAACCGGAAATTCTGTTTGATCCTGCAGAACAGAAAAAGGTCGGCTAGATTTTATTTCACCACGAAGGACACGAAGGCTTACTTGTTGTTTTCTT
This sequence comes from Methylococcaceae bacterium, assembly GCA_030618325.1. Taxonomy (GTDB): domain Bacteria; phylum Pseudomonadota; class Gammaproteobacteria; order Methylococcales; family Methylomonadaceae; genus JALSJK01. Next base: position 4,194 of record JAUXDP010000038.1, read on the forward strand.
CGTGTACTTCGTGGTAAAAATACTAGTATTTATTTCGTCGACATCCCAGATTTATCAGAAAACTCCCAAACTCTTGTGATTACCAAAACATCCAATTCTTTGCGTAATTCTTTTGGTAAGGGAGGAAATGGTGCGCTCATTGTTACAATCCGCTTTGCGGCATCATCGAGAGCTGTATTGCCTGATGAACGGCTGATACGAATACTATAAATGCTACCATCCTGCTTAATACCCACATCCATCACCAATGATCCGACAAAGTTCTTTTTCCGCGCGACCTCAGGGTAATTCAGGTTACCTGTGCGCTGCACCTTACGCTGCCAATCCAACAGATATTGAGATCCCAGATATTTATGCGTACTCACTTGATCAACAAATTTAATCCGGCTTTTTTCAGAATTCTGCTGACTATATCGAATATTCGCACCCAATTTAGCAATTTGCTTTACTAGAGCATCAGATGATAACTGTGGTTTGCTTTTATCAACCTTAGTATCGGCTTTATCCGCAGCCTTAACTTGAACGTCAGATTTTTCTTGGGTTATTAACTTTTTAGCACGGACCCCTTCACTTTGGTTAATGCGTTTCTTATAGATTTTCTTTTGGCTAGCTCCATCGCTAGGAAGCTGTTGCTTGGGTGGTTCAGGTTTTTTATCTGTTTCTCCAGCACCAACTTGATTTTCTTGTGCCAAAAATTGTGCTTTTTTCGGCGCTTTCTCTGCTATGGTGTGGGTAATCGTGATTTCAATAGACTTATTGATTTTATCTGGCAATGAAACAGTAAAATTAATGCTAAAAATCAAAAGAATGTGTAAAACTGCCGCCAAAAAAATGGCTAACAATAAACTATCACTAACTGACACTGGTGGTGGTTCGATAAGTGGAAATTGTGCTGTCATGATTAATTCAAATGGTCTTCAATATGATCCAATAATTTGGCGCTAATATTCAGGTCAAACTGTTGATCCAATTCTTGTACACAGGTAGGACTGGTAACATTTATTTCAGTCAGATAGTCGCCGATAACATCCAGACCAACAAATACCAATCCCTTTTCTACCAGGGTTGGACCAACCTGATCAGCAATCCATTGATCGCGCTCGGTTAAGGGTCGGCCTTCGGCGATTCCGCCAGCAGCAAGGTTTCCCCGGGTTTCACCTTGTGCCGGAATCCTTGCCAAGGCATACGGAATAGCCTCCCCATTTACCACAAGGATACGTTTATCACCCTGCTTGATTTCCGCAAGATACTTCTGCGCCATCACCATTCGAGTGCCATGTTCGGTCATGTTCTCTAAAATAACACTTAAATTTGGATCTTCCCGAAGTAAATGGAAAATTGACGCCCCCCCCATGCCATCCAGTGGTTTTAATATTATCTCATGATGTTCCTGCAAAAAATCACGTATCAAACTTGAATCACGGGTCACCAACGTATCAGTGCAACACTGAGGAAACCAGGCAGTAAAAAGCTTCTCATTGGCATCTCGTAATGATTGTGGCTTATTAATAACATAGCAACCTAACTGTTCTGCCCTTTCCAGAATATAAGTTGCATAGATATATTCCTGATTAAACGGCGGATCCTTGCGCATGATAATGACATCCAGTGTCTCCAAAGCAACAACCTGATCACCCATGAACTGATAATGCTGCTTTGCATCCCTTTGCACTTGTAATAATCGGGTTTTGGCAAACGCGCGTCCATTGCGTAAATACATATCGTTCAATTCTACGTAATGCAATTCCCATGAACGCGATTGCGCTTCAAGCAACATAGCAAAGCTGGTATCTTTTTTAATATTAATAAGAGCGATGGGATCCATGACCATGCCAAGTTTTATTGCCACTCTGAATTTATCTCCCAGAAATTAGAGTTATAATACTATCAGTATATACTATACTTTTCGCAGCCATGAATGCTGAACAGTTTTTTTGAGGGCAAGAGTTGAGCAGGTACAAAGTTGGGACTTCACGATGGTTTTCTGCAATGCAGCTCTCGACTGTTATACAAAGCTGTAGCTACAATGAAGTACAACCCTAAAAATCACCATTTACTTTTTTCTATAAATTTGTGATAATGGTCGGCTATTTTTGAAACAAGAAAAATCTCGAGGTTAATCATGTCTAAAGTTTGTCAGGTGACGGGAAAGCGTCCTGTTACAGGGAATAATGTATCGCACGCACATAATAAAACCAGAAGACGTTTCAATCCAAATCTACACCACCATAAATTCTGGGTGGAAAGTGAAAATCGTTGGATACGCCTAAGAATTTCTGCAAAAGGTATGCGTATCATTGATAAAAACGGTATTGATACGGTGTTAGCCGATATTCGTGGCCGTGGCGAAAAAGTTTGAGGAGTAAATAATGCGGGATAAAATAAAACTAGTTTCAAGTGAAGGCACAGGCCACTATTATACAACCACTAAAAATAAACGGACCATGCCGGAAAAACTGGAAATTAAAAAGTTCGACCCTGTTGTTCGTAAACACGTCATTTATAAAGAAGCCAAAATCAAATAGCTTCGACTGTACTTTTCCTTTGAGAACACAGGAAATAACGTAAAAACTTTTCCAGGCTAGTGGATTATTAACCCCAACCAGGCCTTTTAGTTAAGACAGTCGTCTAGTTAGGATCAACAGCGCCAACCCATCATTAATGGACGGCGCTAAAGCCCTTCTTAACTAAACTGCCCCCTCTCTCAACCCCCACCCTTTAGCAGGTCACCCCTCTACTTTTAGCTTTTGCAGTACAGCTTTCAGCTTTTCCGTCTGTCTCTGCAAAATTCGATAATCCTTTTCCACTTGCTCTTTTTCCTGCAACAAATTGGCATATTTATCTGTTAATTCCTTGTTTTTCTTCCTTAGCTCATCAATGCTGTCAATGGAGTCATCATCTGTTTCAACCTCATCCAGTATAAATTCAGATTGATCGACGCTTTGCCCAGATATTATAGGCTCTTGAACCGACAGGATTTCCTGACCATCGTCTAACTCAAAAACAGCAGTTTCGTTAGTACTATCGTCAGGTACTGAATTAATGCCTCCTTCCAGAACAGCGACATTAAATTTATTCTTAGTTAATAAAAAAGCGGCTACACTGCTCTCATTTCCATCCTGACAAATAACGATTATTTTTTTCTTACGATTTAAACTTTTTAACTGCATTCGCAAGGAAAACAAAGGAATATTGATACTATTTTCAACATGCCGAAGCTTATAGGCATCAGGAGAACGAACATCCAGAACCAGAATATTTTCACTCTCTTCCTGCTGTATTTTCTGATAACTGGTATAACGCACTACTTCTTTTTGGATCAAGGATACAAACCTGTCCTTATCCATGCGCAAAAGCTCCATATCCGTTAATGCCGTTACGGATACATTTCTGAGGTTGCCAGAAATAATTGCTTCTTCCCCAAATGAATCATTTGCACCTAATCTTGCAAGGGTAATTTCTTTAGCATTAGGAGCAGGTTTACGAGTCAGAATGCATGACCCAGATTTGATAATAAAATAATAATCAGCCGGTTGGTCCTGTCCTACAATTAGCTCACCTTCTTTAACAGAAATATCCTGAAACCCCATCAAGATATTTTGTAAATTAGCGGCTGGTAAATGTCGAAAAACGGGCGATGTAAGCAACTGGGTCATCCAGTCGCCATCATTCTCGTCTATTTCATCAGTGATCATAAAACTACTTTCCCCTTCGGAATTGTCTATTGGCGGCTGTTTAATCAGATCCGCTGCTATCCGTAGATAACGAATATCGTTTTTTGCTATTGCATTAATTTTACGTGGAATTTGATGGGCTAAAGGAAACTGGGACGATCTCCCCCCCGCTGAAATTGTTTCCACTACAAACTCAACTGACTGAAGGCCAACGCTACCACTTACCAAATAAAATCGGTCAGTAGTCTCTTCACCCAATTTAAACAATACCGTACCTTGCTCGGCATGTTCTACTGTCATTTCTTCACAAAGTGTTTGAAAATAGCTACTGGGTATCGTATTAAAGGGCGTCAGCTTGCGAACAGCAACGCCATCCTCGGACTTCGGATCAATAGCCATCAAATAGTTCTTGCAATTCACGAATAATCCTTTAATGATAGATCATAGTTTTGTACTTAGATGAATACTTATACTTTTTTAAACGTTTTTTATTCATTTTTGTCTACCAGTACAGCAACCAGTAAGTTATGCTAATAACGTGGTGAGGATAGATTTTCGAGAGCAAGGCAAATAAGCGCAGGCCTAGCAGGCTAAGTCAAGCTCATTTAACGCAGCTATCGGAAATATAGGCCGTCACATTATTAGTAGAACTTACTGGGTGCTGTACTCGCATTAACTTTTTAATTAAGTAAGGTTTACCCGTGAAAATTAAACGCTCAACAACATCCACTGTTCTTTCCATATTTATTGCATTTACTCTGCTCTTTTCATCAATTGCCTCAGCCGCTCTGCCCATTCGAATTAATGACCAGGGCTTACCTAGTCTGGCACCCATTCTGGAAAAAAGCATGCCGGCTGTAGTCAATATTTCCACTACCTCCAATATCAAAATACGAGAAAATCCGTTAATGCAGGATCCTTTTTTCAGGTATTTTTTCCAACTTCCCAACCGACCACAAAAACGCCGCAAAAATAGTTTGGGTTCGGGAGTAATTATTGATAAAGACCAGGGTTATGTACTAACTAATAATCACGTTATTAAAAAAGCTGATGAAATCCAGGTAACACTCAGTGATGGCCGACAACTCGTAGCAAAATTAATTGGTACGGATCCAGAGGCTGATGTAGCGGTCATCCAGATCCCAGCCGATAATTTGACTGAATTACCGATTGCCAATTCAGATATTTTGCGAGTTGGTGATTTTGTTATTGCCATCGGCAATCCATTCGGCTTGGGCCAAACCGTTACATCGGGCATTATTAGTGCATTAGGGCGCACTGGCCTGGGTATTGAAGGCTATGAAGATTTTATTCAGACTGATGCCTCAATTAATCCGGGAAATTCTGGTGGTGCATTGATAAATTTACGGGGTGAATTTATCGGCATGAATACCGCCATACTGGCACCGAGTGGAGGTAATGTCGGTATCGGGTTTGCAATTCCGTCCAATATGGCTATGACCATTAAGCAATCCTTGATCAAGCATGGAGAAGTTCGTCGCGGCCTATTGGGTGTTGTCACCCAAGACTTAACCCCGGAATTAGTTAAGGCTTTTGGCTTAAAAAATCGCCACGGTGCTGTTATCAGCAGGGTACATGCCAATTCAGCTGCTGACAGAGCTGGTTTAGAGCCAAGTGATGTAATTCTTCAAGTTAATGGCCGCAAGATAAAAAGCAGTCACGAAATTCGCAATATCATTGGCTTATTACAAATTGGTGACCAAGTGGAAATAAATATATTACGGGGTGATAAACAAAAAACAATTACCGCCATTATTGGCAAACCACAGCGCCCAAAGCTCTCAGGAAAATCCCTACACTATACCTTGCGAGGAACAATTTTAAGCACCCCCGATAAAAACCAGATTGAAGGCATAATCTTTGAAAAAATTGACACCTCAAGTTATGCCTGGAAAGTAGGTTTAAGACCTGGAGATATCATTGTGACCGCCAACCGCTATCGGGTTCGAAATATCGATGAATTGAGGCAAGTTATTAACCCAAGAGGCCCATTGCTGATTAATATTCAGCGCGGTGGTGAAGCTTTTTTTCTGGTCTTGAAATAAAATGAGTAATCAACGAGATTTTAAGCCACTGAATATTGCTGTTTTGGTCATTTCAGATACACGCACCGATGCCGATGACTTATCAGGTAAAATTTTGCTTGAACGGCTTCAAGAAGCAGGCCATCAGCTAGCAACAAAAACTATTGTGCCAGACAACATCTATCAAATCCGCGCCACTGTTTCCACCTGGATAGCAGACGATAATATCAATGCCATCCTTACCACTGGTGGAACAGGTGTTACCGGTCGTGATGGTACTCCGGAAGCCGTAGAACCCTTGCTTGACAAAGTTCTTGATGGATTTGGCGAAACTTTCAGAATGATTTCCTATAAAGATATTAAAACATCAACCATCCAATCCCGGGCTATTGCAGGTGTGGCCAATGCCACCTATATCTTCTGCTTGCCAGGATCATCTGGCGCCTGCCGAACCGCTTGGGATGAACTTATTAAAGAGCAACTGGATTACCGGACTCGTCCGTGTAATCTCGTACAATTAATGCCACGACTATTGGAAAAATAAATGCGTTCAACTTTTTTGTTTTTAAGTGCTTGTAGTGCATTAATAGCCGTCGGTATGGGCGCATTTGGTGCTCACGGATTGAAATCCATCTTAAGCCCGGAAATGCTTGTTGTTTATAAAACAGGGGTTACCTATCAGATGTGGCATGCTCTGGGCTTGGGTTTGATTGCCATGTACCAGTTACAGACCCCACAATCCAAATTACTTTACTGGGCTGGCTGGTTGATGTTTTCCGGTATTATTTTATTTTCCTGTAGTCTCTACGTACTGGCTCTTTCTGAATTGAAGTGGCTTGGTATGATCACCCCTTTGGGCGGCATAACATTCCTGGCTGCCTGGTTACTGGTTGCTCTTTACGCCTATAAACAATCTAAGTAATATTTTATAAATCAAGAGGTTCAAAAACTATGCGAGATGCCAATCCGCAAACTATTTATCTTAAAGACTATACACCGCCGGAATATTTAATTCATAGCGTAGATTTGAATTTTGAGCTTAACGAGGAAAAAACCAGGGTTGTTTCCACTATGGTCATGACTCGCAACCCTAAAAGCCAACTAAATAGTAAAGAATTAATATTATCCGGTGAAAACATTAAACTGGTAAGCATTACCCTTGATACATCATCACTTGAAGAACAGGAATACAGCCTGAGCCGGGAGCATCTGACAATAAACACAGTACCCCAGGATAAAACCTTTACCCTGATCATCGAAAACCTGATCAACCCCAAGGCCAATACCGCGTTGGAAGGTTTATATCTTTCCAATGACATGCTTTGCACCCAATGTGAAGCTGAAGGATTTAGAAAAATCACCTACTTTCTAGATCGGCCGGATATCATGACCCACTTTACTACCACACTGACGGGAGATAAGCAGCGCTATCCTGTATTACTCTCCAATGGCAATAAAGTCGCCCAAGGTAATTTGCCAGACAACCGCCACTGGGTAACCTGGGATGACCCCTTCAACAAGCCCTGCTATCTTTTTGCCTTGGTTGCCGGCCAACTGGAATGCCTTTCTGATCACTTTATCACTCAGTCAGGCCGCGAAATTTCTTTGCAGATTTTTGTCGAGGCACATGACCTGGATAAATGCAGCCACGCCATGGAATCCTTGAAAAAATCGATGCAGTGGGATGAGCAAGTATATGGCCGGGAATATGATCTGGATTTATACATGATCGTTGCGGTTGGCCATTTCAATATGGGCGCCATGGAAAATAAGGGTCTCAATATCTTTAACACCAAATTTGTCCTGGCCCGCCCCGACACCGCAACAGATACTGATTATGAACATATAGAAGGCGTCATCGCCCACGAATATTTTCATAATTGGACAGGCAACAGAATCACCTGCAGAGATTGGTTTCAATTAAGCCTGAAAGAAGGATTAACGGTGTTCCGAGACCAGGAATTTACTGCTGACCAGACATCCAGAGCAGTTAAACGTATCGAGGATGTTAATATGTTACGTACGCGGCAATTTGCTGAAGATGCCGGGCCTCTTGCACATCCGATTCGTCCCGATTCCTATATTGAAATTAACAATTTTTATACCCTGACAGTTTATGAAAAAGGCGCTGAAGTTGTTCGCATGCAACATACCCTGCTGGGTGCTGAGAGATTCCGTAAGGGTACCGATTTATATTTTCAACGCCATGATGGCCAGGCTGTGACTTGTGATGACTTTGTACAGGCTATGGAAGATGCCAACGACCTAGATCTCGAACAATTTCGTCTCTGGTATTCTCAAGCCGGCACGCCCAGGTTATCTGTTCAACAACAATACGATACTACCAATCAATCATTGGCATTAACCATTACCCAGTCTTGCTCAGCAACTCCTGGTCAAGCGGAAAAGCAAGCGCTACATATCCCCATAAAACTGGGCTTCCTTGATAGCAAAGGTTCGTCTATGAAGGTAGTATTTCAAGATGCAACAAGTTCAGGATTTGAAGTCATCGTTGAATTGAAACAACAGGAACAAACCTTTGTTTTCACCCAACTCTCTGAAAAGCCGATTGTCTCATTACTTCGCGGCTTTTCTGCACCAGTAAAGCTCACCCTTGATCGCAGCCTGGAAGAATTGGCGTTTTTATTAAGTCATGACCCCGATACCTTTAACCGATGGGAAGCAGGACAACAACTCGCCAGTCAGATTATTCTTGGCTTAGTCAAAGATATTCAAGCAGGCAAACAACTTAATCTTAACCCCATCATTATTGATTCTTTTAGACATTTAATGATGCAATCCTGGGATGATTTATCCTATTTTTCCTTGTTGCTAAATTTACCCGGAGAAAGCTATCTGGCTGAACAAATGGTTATTGTTGATGTAGCCGCCATTCATCAAGCGCGAGAATTTGTAAAACAAACCCTGGCTAAACAGTTAAACCAACAATTTTTAAAGCTTTACCAAAACCACCATAAAGATGACTCTGGGAAATTCGACTCTCATAGTGTGGGCGGTCGGCGAATTAAAAATAGTTGTCTTGATTATCTAAGCAAGCTGGAGTCTGAAGAAGCTTATAAAATCGCTGAAAAACAATTCAGAACAGCGAAGAATATGACAGACCAAATCAACGCTTTATCTACCATAACCAACAGTCAGCATCCTGAAAAAAACCAATGTTTGGACAACTTTTATGAACAATGGCAAAATGAAGCACTGGTGATTGATAAGTGGTTTGCATTACAAGCATCCTGCTATATGCCCGACACCTTTAATGTTATCCAGAAATTAATGCAGCACCCTGCATTTGATTTAAAAACACCCAATAGAGTCAGGGCTTTAATCGGAGCGTTTACTCAGGGTAACCCTTTACACTTCCATGCAGAAAATGGTCAAGGTTATCAATTTCTTGCAGATCAAGTCATTGCTTTAAATGACATTAACCCACAAGTTGCTTCCAGAATGCTGAGTGCACTAACCCATTGGCACCGATTTGATGAAAACCGGCAAAATCTGATGAAATTAGAGTTAAAAAGAATTATCCACACAGAAGATATTTCTAAAGACGTTTATGAAGTAGCCAGTAAGAGTCTTTTGTAACATTAAATCGGTTTCAAAGTCTTGTAATAACACAAGCAACGGTCAACTGTTCATAGGCAACCGATAACTGGAAACGGTTAAAAACCAAGCCCCATAAAAAATGGTTGAATGGTAGAATAACCCGCAACCATTCAATATAATTCAGATAGAAGAGGAAACCATGCGGAACTGGAACTGGAAATTAATACCCGCTATCATCGGTGCAACAATCTTTGCTCTCGTCGCTGCTTATGTTGCGTTCTATTTTATTTTTTTGGATTTATTTGTCGATCTGTGGTGGTTCCGCTCTCTTGAATTTGAAGGCTACTTCTGGTTGAGGTTACTTTACAAATTTATCTTTTCCGGTGGCATCACCTTATTTTTCTTTACTATTTTCTTTTTTCATTTTTGGATTGCATCACGCTACTTAGGTCTGAATCCAACAGATGAAATTCTAGCTGACTTGGATAAGGAGCAACGATTCCAGCGTTTTGCTGATTTGTTTATGAACAATTCGGTAAAAATTTACACACCTTTATCACTGTTACTTGCTATCGCCATTGCGATACCTTTTTATAATCAGTGGGAATCAGCCATATTATATTTTTTTGGCGAAGCATCTGGTGTAACTGAGCCTGTCTATGGCAACGATGTGAGTTTCTACATGTTCTCATATCCCGTTTACATGCTGATTCAGAAAGAACTGCTTATCACTGCTGTTTTGTTATTCCTTATGGTTGGAATATTATATTGGTTGGAACATGTTTTTGTACCCGATCAGAGTGAAGAATTTCCGTTAGGCGCAAAAATACACTTAACCGTCCTACTTGGTTTTGTGGCTTTATTTGTGATCTGGGGATTCTTGTTGGATCGTTTTTCACTTTTATATGTTGATAGCCATGAGCCGGTATTTTTTGGCCCTGGTTTCGTAGAATTGCGTTACCAATTACCATTAATCTGGTTAGCAATTATTGCTTTTATCGCTATTGCTGTAACCGTCACCATTTTTATTTTTTCCAAGGAACACCGCACAAGAACACCAGTAGTCATCTCTCTGGTTACTTTTATTTGCTTTCTGGGCTTACAAAAAGTCCAATTTATTCCTAATTTGATCAACACTTTCATCGTCAAGCCCAATCCTGTGAAAGCTGAAAGGAGCTTTATGGACAACAATATTGTTGCTACTTTAGCGGCCTATGATCTAGAAAAAATCAATACCACTGAATACTCAGTAAAGCTCGATGCAACCCAAGATATAGAAAAATGGAGTACAAAAAAACATTTTGAGAATATTCCTGTCTGGGACCGTGAATATTTATATGATGTTTATCAGCAGTTACAGGGTATTAGGCCTTATTATAGTTTTCCATCAGTTGATGAAGACCGTTACTATATCAATAATCATTTTGTTCAAGTCAATCTGGCTGCCAGGGAAATGAATATTTCCAAACTGCCTTCTGAAGCCCAGAATTGGGAAAACGCCCATCTACGTTATACTCACGGGTATGGATCAGTCATAACACCTGCTGCACAGGATGCCGGAAAACCGATTATCTGGTACTTACGTGATTTGAATATGCATTCAGATGTTGGTTTTTCAGTTAAAAAACCCAACCTTTATTATGGCATGGAAGAATACGAATATGTCATCGTACCAAATCAGCTAGCCATAGCCGGACTATCAGGAAATAAACAGGAAGTAGCTAAAAAAGAAAGAAAATACAGTGGTAAGGGCGGCGTTCCGATTCCATCTTATTTCAGAAAACTATTGTTTGCTTTTTTCTTTAGTGAGGAAAAGATTTTCTTTTCCGCTAACATTAACCGCGACAGCAAAGTCATGTTGCGCCGTAATGTAGTGGAGCGGATCAATACTCTAGCGCCATTTTTACATCTAGATAAAGATCCCTATCTGGTGGTCACTAAAGACCGATTCTACTGGATCCAGGATGCCTATACCTTGTCTGATAAATATCCTGTCTCAAAACCTGCAGCCGATGACTTTTTAGACGGTAAACATAAATTTAACTATATTAGAAACTCGGTAAAAGTTGTTGTAGACGCTTATGATGGCCGTACTCGATTCTATATTTCCGATCCATCCGATGCCATAGTACAAGCCTACAGCCGGGCCTATCCAGGGGTATTCAGATCTTTACAAGAAGTTCCTGAAGAACTACAAAGACACCTTCGCTACCCCAGAGATCTTTTTTATCTACAAATGAAGGTCTATGCAAAATATCATCAAAAAGACCC
>JAUXDP010000104.1 GCA_030618325.1 Methylococcaceae bacterium
GTGCGTTTGTCGCCATCTTGAATAATCAGTTGATCTATCAACTCGCCTATGCCCAGCTCATCGTATATGCCTGCAACCAGTCCTAGGTGATTGAGCTGTTTGCTACTATAGTGTTCTGGATGTGCCATTGTTCCCGTTTCAACGTGCGCTGCCATCTTAAGGTATTGGTTTTAAAAATCCTATATTATGAAGGATTTAAATAATAAATTTAAAGTAATAATAGTATGCGGAATGTCGGAGATAACATCCCTTAGACCATATTTACTAGTTATTTTTTCTTGCCACAGTCTTTATGAGAACAACTGAAATCCCGGACTTAGGGATGTTATCTCTTGCATGCAGAAAAACAAATTAAACATCCGTTCCTCCTACGGTGAGACCATCTATTTTTAGCGTAGGTTGTCCTACCCCAACCGGTACACTCTGCCCTTCTTTTCCACAGGTTCCTACACCACTATCCAGCTCCATGTCGGTACCCACCATACTTACTTTGGTCAAAACATCTGGCCCATTGCCAATTAAAGTAGCTCCTTTAACCGGCTGGGTTATTTTGCCATTCTCAATTAAATAGGCTTCGCTGGCTGAAAAAACAAATTTTCCTGAAGTAATATCTACCTGACCACCAGCAAAATTCTTAGCATACAAGCCCTTACTAACTGACCGAATAATTTCTTCAGGGTCATGTGGGCCAGCTAACATATAAGTGTTGGTCATTCTAGGCATCGGTAAATGAGCATAAGATTCTCGGCGACCATTACCAGTGGGGCTAACCCCCATCAGCCTGGCATTCATTTTGTCCTGTATATAACCTTTCAGTATGCCATTTTCTATTAATACAGTATTTTCAGTAGGCGTACCTTCATCATCAACACTCAAAGAGCCTCTGCGCCCTGCCAGGGTGCCATCATCAACAACTGTACATAAATTAGATGCCACTCGCTCACCAATTCGACCACTAAAAGCAGAAGTACCTTTGCGGTTAAAATCACCCTCCAGACCGTGACCAATAGCTTCGTGCAATAATATACCAGGCCAGCCAGGGCCCAATACCACCGTCATATTTCCTGCGGGTGCAGCTTTAGCTTCTAGATTGATTAATGCTTGCCTGACAGCTTCCCTACCGTATCCCAACGCCTTATCCTGATCGAGAAAAAAAGCATAATCTGATCTTGCGCCACCACCCATACTACCTTGCTCCCGGCGACCATTTTGCTCAACAATTACAGTTACATTCATCCGCACTAGAGGACGCACATCCCCTGCTAGTGAACCATCTTGGCTTGCTACCAGAATATGATCATGAACCCCCACCAAACTAACTATGACCTGTTCTATTCGGTGATCCAATTTGCGTGTTTCGGCATCTACCCTGCGAAGTAAATCTATTTTTTCCTGATCAGACAAAGATAACAAGGGATTGATAGCGGCATAAAGCTGAGGCCATTGTGTTTTTCTTTCTAAGGCATGACTTGTATCCTGCCCCTGCCTGGCAATAGCCTTGACACTATTAGCCGCTTCCAACAAAGCAGCAAGCTCAATCCGATCGCTATAGGCAAACCCGGTTTTTTCTCCAGAAACAGCCCTAACCCCGGCACCTTGTTCGATACTATGGCTACCTTCTTTGATAATACCATCTTCCAAAACCCAGGATTCATAGCGACCCGCTTGAAAATAGATATCGGCAGCATCAACGGGAGCACTAAGTAAGCTATTCATCACCTGGTCAATATCTTGATCCTGCAAACCCACAGGAGCAAGAATTGATTGTTTTGCCAAATTTAAAGCCTGTTCAGTCATTAGGTTTACCTTCATGAAATATTTGCCGATGTTGTAAAGCTGGAAATGAAGCGCGCACTTTCTGTAATCTATCCAGATCGACATCGCTAATAACAAACCCACTCCCGGTTTTATAACAATCCAGCACCACACCCCATGGATCAATAATCATACTATGCCCATAAGTTTTTCGGCCATTCAAATGGAATCCACCCTGATTAGGGGCGACAACATAACACAAATTCTCAACCGCTCTGGCTCTTAACAGTATTTCCCAATGTGCAGCACCGGTTTCTGCAGTAAAAGCTGAAGGAATGATCAATACATCCATTCCTTGAGCGGCCATTTTTCTAAATAATTCTGGAAAACGAAGATCATAACAGATAGCTATTCCCAACTTGCCAAAGGGACTATCCAGAACCAATTCATGACTCCCTTTAGCAATGGTATCTGATTCACGATATTGCTCATCAGTGCCAGGCACACTGACATCAAATAAATGTATTTTATCGTAACGAGCTACACGCTCGCCTAAATCATTAAAGACCAAGCAAGCAGCAATGATCTTGGTTTCATCTTCATCGGCTAAAGGTATAGTGCCACCCACCAGCCAAATACCATATTTCTTCGCTGTATCGGCTAAAAAATCCTGAATGGGACCTGTGCCATCGATTTCTTTTTGCTCGATTTTGTCAAACTCAGACTCGCCCATTAATGCAAAATTTTCCGGCAATGCGACCAGCTTTGCTCCAGCTTTTGCAGCTAAGGCAATCAACTTTCCCGCCTCTAACAGATTAGAACTAACACTCGGCCCTGATGCCATTTGTATGGCTGAAAACTCACTCATTCTATTATGCCTTACTTAATTATTTATTCACTTTTAGTCCATGGAAAACCAGTAATTCCAGACCAGACTTTTCTAAGCAAGCCATCATTCTCTGGTTGCGGAATCACATCCGGCTGACTCCATGGCCCCTGAATTTTATAATGCGCCCCAAAAAACATCCCTTCTTGTGACTTCCCGGTGATGGTTTCAGCTACTCCACCAACTACTCCACCAACTATTTTACCAGCTATTGGTATGATTTCCGCACTTTTGGGAATAACAAAAATATCCTGGTTTAAAGTTCTTTCAGCTAAATCTGCTTCTCCGGTAATTTTGATTTTTGCCGATGCGGCATCGATAATCAAATTATCAGTATTCGCCTTACCATTCACTATTGTAATATCACCCTGAATATCGTCATAAGATAATCCTTTTAAAAATAAATCTGAAAAATCCAGGCGCATACGGCGATCGAGACGCCACAAATCTAAAAGCCCCAAAACTCTGCCTATCCCTGGCTCAATACCCAACAACCGCCCTTCATGAAGTTGGGCATTGACTATTCCTGTCAATTTTGGCAATGAAAATCGAAACGGGGTGTCTGGACACATAAAATCAAATCGGAACACAGACTCGGTCCCCATCAACTCATCTGTAATTCTCATGTTGGTCAAAAATAACCCCAAATTATCTACCTGCCACTTTCCTTTGAGACTAGTAATTTGTTTATCATTGATTATCTCCCAAGCTCCCATCTCCGTACTTAAATGACTGCTTTTTGATTTCAAATCTAACCTAGTAACAGCTATACCGTGTTCACTACGTTGTGTCTGTAAATTCAAAGTTCCCAGGTCATTACCCTCCCAAAGCAGTTTTTCACTTTTCAGATCAATCAAAGGTATATCTATAGGTGACAACGGTTCGGCATTGTTGTTATCAGAATGAAGCTGATTTAACGCAGTGACATCAAGTTTTTTTAAGTCCAAAACAATTTTTTGCTGCTTACCAAGATCTGGTGGAATAGACAGCTTGCCATTAAAATAAGGCGTATTGATGGTACCGGACAAAGAGGAATTGATTTTCTTTAATGCCAAATCAAGGTTGCCTAACAACTGTCCATTCCAGTGAAATTTATCAAGCTGAACATCTACTTCATTCAGTTGAGGAAAAAGGGAAGAAGTACCCTGGTACTTTTCAGAAAAAGACATCCAGGCATCAACATCCAGGTTCTCCCTGTTGATGCTCAGATTAATATTTGGCGCTGCAATAAAATCAGTATTTCCTGCCCCATAAACCAAATCAGCAGAATGCAAAATGGTTTTCTTCCTATCAATGTTAACAGCCAATTTTAGCTGATCTACATAGTTGAAATTGACGGGAATCAAGTTAGTTTCACTCAAGCTAACATCCAATCGTAACGTTTTCTTCTCCTCTGCCGCTTTAGCCAGGTTTTCTGGCAAATTCAGTTCGACTCCTTGTAAATCAGTCTGCCACTGTAACTGTACAGGACTATTCCCATCATTTGGTAGGTCTATTAGTAAATCATATCCAAAATCACCGGAAGCTAACTGCCAATAGTTTGTGGGAAACTGTTTTTTCAGGCTTTGCACCTCAATTTTCCCGTTTACTTTAATCACCGTCTTCTCTGGATCTGGCGAAACATCAACCACAACAGGATGACCTAGTACAACTCCCTGAAGCTTTTTCCCAGAAATATTTTGCTCAGAAATAATTAAATCACCCTTAATGTCAGTAACAGGAAGATTCACCGGTAATACAGTCAATTTTGCCTTGTCCAGATGCGCCACAATATTAGCTTTGGTCTGCTCTGCTTTTAAAACTGGAATTTTCAAATTGATATCCAGAATATTCTTCCCTTGTGCCGTAATCACCTGGGTAATTGGCTGGATTACTGATGCTAATGGACTATTCAACAAAAAATCGAAGCTTTGTTCAATCGTTCCTTTTACTTGGCCTTTTATTTCCAAAAAAACATTTTTGCCCCAAACCGACAGGACATCTACTTTCAATTTTTTTATCTGGGCACCACTTAAACGCCCGTGCCTGGATGTGGCCAATATTTTATCGTTATGAAATAGGACATTAGCATCCAAATCTTTTGCGCTTGGCCATCCCGGGCTAAATGATAACTCAACGCCTGTTGCATCCAGTTCACCCTGGAATATTCCATTGCCCCTGGTGAAAGGAAAATCGCCAGGGCTCCCATAATACACAAGCTTTCCCTGAGTGACCTGTCCCTTTTTTAATAATTGGTCTAACCAATTGGAAACAGATTTTTCCAGCAGCTTTCCTGGGAAATATTTTTTACTGCGCCTAATGTTATGACCGTCCAATAGAACTGCTTGCCAATCAACAAAGGGAGCATTTTGTTGTTTAGGAATGGTTATCTTGAATTTATTTTGGGTTTTAATATCTGGAGTTTCTAATTCCAGCATTTGACTGGATACCTGCCAATTTTCGTGATTCTGCTGCCAACCCAAGCGTCCAAAAGACCTGACAATTCCCAATGGCTTGCGGAAAATTTTGGGCAGTTTCAATTGTGCTGCTTCGGTTGTTAATAATATTTCACCCTTGTTCTCAGTACCTTTCACCCAACCTGAAACACCTCGAGCACCGGGTAGGTTTTCATGAGGTGAGAAACTTAAATTTTTTACTTCAGCGTTAACAGCAACGGCACTATTCTCGAGATCGGCGAAAACAACGAGATTATTTAATTGACCCTGAAAATCGATTTTTTTTAGTAATCTTGATTGTTTGGAATCTAGTAATTTGGTCAACAATAATAATTCAGATGCTTGACTCAAATCCAATTGATCAAAAACGGCGGCCAATTCCTGGTCGGCATCCATCGATAAACTAAAACTTACTTCGGGCCATATTTTTTTCCCTGAAAGCAAGAACAACTTGCTCATGTCTAGTCGCCATTTTTCAGCCTGACGTTGCCAACGAAATTCTGCCTCTAAATCATCAACTGGCAGAGTGTTTGTTTTTTGACGGGTTACTGAACCATTTTGGATTTTTACATCACCCGTCAAATCAACCATTCTTGAGTTTTTCCATTCACCCCAAAGCTGAAAATCAGTTACCCCAAAATCCAGTAAAAATTCTTCAGGTATTTCATTGGCAATTATTTTGGATAAAAAAACCTGTTCGGCTTTGATATAAGATCTACCGTTAAAAATACCCGAGGTAAAAATATCACCTTTAAAATCCATCATCACTGTTAATTTTTTACCAAACTTATCCGGCAAATTAACTTGCATTTTGAGCTGATGCTGATTATCAGGAAGATTTTCAAGGACGATATTGACATGCTGAATCACCTCAGTTTTTGCATGATACATATCATCTATCCAGCTAACCTCACTATCCAGAACTTCATATTTTCCGCCCTGCATCAACCAGAAAGGCTGGTCATCATTGGCTTTTAAACCCACCACTGAAAAAGTGCCATCGCGCTTACGTTTGATCGTAAGCTTGGCGCCAACCAGAGTCGCCCATGCAGAGGTAAAAATATTTTGTTTTTTCAGGATATCAAGGATATTAATTCCTAAGCGAATTTCCCGAAATTGAATAGCTGGACTATCACTATCCTGGCCCGGAATAGTGATATCCTTCAAAATCAATTCAGGATTAAATCCGCGTATATGTGCCCGTAGCGTCCCTATCTTAAGAGGAAGATCTAAAATTTCACCAATTTGTAGTTCCAACTCTGTTTTGTAGGTTTGTATTTCGGCAAAAAACAGCCTTAGGCTTATGGAACCAACTGCCAGTAAAATCAGAGACCAGAAGAAAAAAATCCGTGTTGCTCGTTTAACGTGATGGATCATTTATTAGCTTGGATCATTTATATTCAGATAGCCTGTAAGGAACGGGCTGGCTCTAAAGTAAAACCACATCATACTGTTCCTGGTTATATTCGGATTCTGCTCTAAACCTGATCTGGACTCCGACAAATGCTTCCAACTCGGATAAGGTATCGGCCTCTTCATCCAATAACATTTCAACCACTTCATTAGAGGCTAATACCAGTAAATTTTTAACATCATATTGGCGTACTTCACGAATAATCTCGCGAAAAATCTCAAGACATATTGATTCCGGTGTCTTTAATACACCCCGCCCACCACAGGTCGAGCAAGTCTCGCAAAGAATATGCTCAAGACTTTCTCGAGTTCTTTTTCGCGTCATTTCCACCAGACCTAAGGTGGAAACTTCGGTAATATTGGTTTTTGCGTGATCTTTCTCAAGATTTTTTTCAAGTGCAAGTAACACCTGATCTTTATGACCATTGCTGTGCATATCGATAAAATCGATAATAATAATTCCACCCAGATTTCTTAACCGCAACTGTCTGGCTATTGCCCGTGTCGCCTCAAGGTTGGTTTTAAAAATTGTTTCCTCCAGGTTTCGTTCTCCCACATACCCACCCGTATTTACATCTACGGTCGTCATGGATTCAGTCTGGTCAAAAACCAAGTGCCCCCCTGATTTCAGGTTGACCTTACGATCCAGAGCCTTGAGTATTTCATCTTCAACATTATAAATATCAAAGACCGGACGCTCACCGGTATAAAGTTCGATCACTGGCACTATTTCAGGGATAAAATCTTCCGCAAACTTAATCAGACGATAAAACGTTTCTCTTGAGTCAACACGTATTCTTTCTATTTCCTCCCGATACATATCCCGAAGGGTACGAATACTTAAGGGTAAATCCTGATGAATAAGCTGTTTAGCTGGAGTACTTTTAATTTTTTCTGAAATCGAACCCCATAATTTCAGTAAAAATTTCATATCAGAATTGAGAACATTTTCTGACACACATTCTGCAGCTGTTCGGGCTATAAACTGACCACATTCATGCTCCTTCTGAAACGCTTCCAAACAGCTTCGCAACCGTTCCCGCTCCTGTTCACATTCAATTCTTTGAGAAACACCAACCGTATTAGAATACGGCATATAAACTTGAAAACGGGACGGAATAGAAATTTCTGTGGTCAGTCGGGCACCTTTGGTTCCCATGGGTTCTTTTGCAACTTGCACAACAATCTTCTGACCTTCACGCAAAAAATGGTCAATATTATCTGAATCTTTTTTTTCCAGATCCCGGCCACAAAGATCCGACAGATGAATAAATGCTGCTCTTTCAAGACCAATCTCTACAAAAGCAGCCTGCATTCCAGGAAGCACCCGACAAACTTCTCCTTTATAAATATTACCAACGATGCCTCGTTGCCTGGTTCGCTCGATAATCAGTTCCTGCAATACCCCATTTTCTATTACCGCAACTCGAGTTTCAGGTGGGGTAACATTTATTAAGATTTCTTCACTCATTTAAGTACTTTTATTCCTTCATTAGCTAAAATCTTCACGGTCTCAAATATCGGCAAACCCACGACACCGGAAAAACTGCCTGTTATAGACTGAACAAATATTGCTCCCAACCCTTGAATCGCATAGGAACCCGCTTTATCGCTAGGCTCCCCTGCTTGCCAATAGTGTTTTATTTCACATTCTGTCAGTATTCTAAAAGTCACATCAGTGACACTCAACACCTGCTGGTGAGATTTACCACGCAAAGAGACAGCCGTAAAAACCTGATGTGTTTTCCCTGATAATTGCCTCAACATCCGCATGGTATCTTGCAGGTTATCTGGCTTACCCATAATATGAGATTCCAAAACGACTGCCGTATCAGCCGCTAATATTGGGAGCTTTCCAGTATTTGCAGCAACTGCTGCCGATTTTTCCGCCGCAATCCTTTGCACGTAAGCAACAGGCTGTTCATCAGTAAGTGGCGTTTCATCAATATCTACTGGACAAACCGTAAATTGGACGCCAATCTGATCCAATAATTCCCGTCTTCTAGGCGAAGCGGAAGCTAAAATAATTTGTGCTGACATTTATCGGTGATAAGGATGATTTTTCAGAATGCTCCAAGCCCGATAGATTTGTTCGGCAACCACAATACGCACAAGGGGATGTGGCAGGGTCATCCGTGACAAGCTCCAGGATTCGTTGGCTAAATGCCGAACCGGATCAGCCAAACCTTCCGGACCACCGACTAACAGCACTACATGGCGACCATTTTCTAACCAGCGCCGCATAGCTTGAGAAAGTTCAGGCGTTGACCAAGTTTTCCCCAGAACATCCAGGACTACCACATGCGCATCCTTGGGAACAGCTGCCATCATGCGCTCACCTTCGCCCTGCACAGTTCTCGCAACATCAAAATTCTTCCCCCTTTTGCCAGGAGCAATTTCACGCAAAACCAATTCACATTCTCGCGGCATCCGTTTCGCATATTCGTCGTAGCCCTGTTTGACCCAGCCCGGCATTTTATTGCCGACAGAAATTAAATTAATTTGCATAAACTGACCACAATACACAGTATAAAAAAGGGATGCCAGCTTTTATCTTATAATTTCAGAAAATATTTAAAATACCGCTAGTTAAAAAAATAGCAATTTAAAATTCATCCAATATCCTCAAAAAGCTGGCTGAAAAAAACGCACCCGCAGCAGTACGAAGTATACAATGGAGCTATCATAAAATTAAACGCTCATTATAAATATGAAAGCTATCCTTTATTTATCATTTTTGCTTCTTTCAACACCACTGATCGCAGTGGATATTACCCAGGAACGAGTGGCGGAAGTTGCTCAGCGAGGTACCCAAGTCATGCCTTTTGATCTGGATAAAACCATGCATATTTTCAGCAAAACTGAACTTGGAGGTATTCAACAAGTTGTCACCAAAGATAAATCAGATATTCAACAAATTGAATTGATTCGTAAACATCTATCAGAAATTGCTCGACAGTTTACCAAGAGGAATTTTTCTGGGCCAGAACATATTCATGGAAAAGATATGCCAGGACTAATTGAATTAAGAAATGCTGATCCTGATGCAATCCACATTAGTTATAGTGAATTAGATAACGGTGCGAAAATTGAATATACCAGCACTAAAAAAAGCTTGATTAATGCAATTCACCAATGGTTTGATGCCCAATTGAACGATCATGCAAAACACGCCATGCCTGGACACAGCATGCATCATTAAGAGGGGATTATCTCTTTTTAGAATGCCCGGTGCTGGTGCGATTAGCCCTACACCTGCTCATCTTGATGCAATGTGATATCGACGGGGCAATTTCATACCACTACCCCCCTTAAACGTCCACCGCCATTAAGTTAAGGAATATTTCGTAATTTTTGTAGGTTGGGCAAAGCGTAGCGTGCCCAACAAATCTGTGTTGGGCACGTCGCTCCTCCTTTGCCCAACCTACATATTT
>JAUXDP010000142.1 GCA_030618325.1 Methylococcaceae bacterium
GCCTTATTCCCGCGTACCTCATCATGAGTATGGTGAAGCCAACGTTCCCGCATTTGAAATGATTCAGCATTCAGTCAATATCATGCGAGGTTGTTTTGGAGGTTGCACCTTTTGTTCGATCACCGAGCATGAAGGCCGTATTATCCAAAGCCGGTCCGAAGACTCCATCATTCGGGAAATTGAAAATATTCGAGATACTTCACCTAATTTTACCGGACATATTTCTGATTTGGGCGGGCCAACGGCCAATATGTATCGGCTGGCTTGTAAAGACCCAGAGATTGAGTCCGCTTGCCGTAGGCCTTCTTGCGTATTTCCAGGTATTTGTTCAAATCTGAATACAAATCATACGCCACTCATTAAATTGTATCGTCGTGCCAGAACCTTACCGGGCATCAAAAAAATATTCATAGCCTCTGGCTTGCGCTACGATTTGGCAGTTGAATCACCTGAGTATGTGAAAGAACTGGTCACGCATCATGTTGGTGGATATTTAAAAATTGCACCGGAGCATACCGAAACAGGTCCGTTAGATAAAATGATGAAACCCGGGATGGGAACCTATGATCGTTTCAAAGAAATGTTTGATAAATATTCCAAAGCAGCGGGGAAGGAACAGTATCTAATCCCTTATTTTATAGCAGCCCACCCTGGGACTAGCGATAAAGACATGCTGAATTTGGCGTTATGGTTAAAGCGAAATGGTTTCAGGGCCGATCAGGTACAGGCTTTTCTGCCATCACCGATGTCTGTTGCCACAGCCATGTATCATTCAGGTAAAAACTCGTTAAAAAAAGTCAGCCGCAGGGCGGAAAACATTTCAATCCCCAAAGGCATAAAGCAACGCCGACTGCACAAAGCTTTTTTACGCTATCATGATCCCAATAACTGGCCGATGTTGCGTGAGGCCTTGAAAGACATGGGTAGAGCAGATTTGATCGGTAATGGTAAAAAACATTTAATTCCCAGCTTTCAACCTAAAGGGACGGGTTTGAAGTCCGGGGAAAACAGGAGTAACTCCAAATACAAAAAAACCAGACCGTTCAAAACCAAATACACTGGAGAAAAACGGGGGAGAACGAACCGAAGGGGCTGATGCATAAGGCAAGAGAAACAGCTTGGCAGGAACCATTATTGACATAAATAAGTCTATAAGTACAATGTACTTATGAAGAGGTTAAGTTTTGAATGGGATAACAACAAAGATAAAGTAGATATTTCAAAGCATGGTGTTTCTTTTGATGAAGCGCAAACAGTTTTTTATGATGAATATGCGATTCAATTCTTCGATCCTGAGCACTCAGAAAATGAAGATCATTTTTTACTGCTTGGTACGAGTTTTAAATTAAAAACACTTGTTATTTGTCATTGCTTTAGGGAGGAAGAAACAGTGGTAAGAATTATCTCTGCTAGAAAAGCGGATAAAGATGAAGAGCAGGTATATTGGAGTAAAAGAAAATGAAAGAGCATTATGATTTTTCTAAGATGGAAGGAAAGAAAAACCCTTACCTCAAATACCTTAAACAACCTGTTACCATGCGAATTGATTGTGATTCTGTTGAATATTTTAAATCACTCACCGAAGAAACAGGCATTCCTTATCAAACACTGATTAATCTATATCTACGGGATTGTGCCGTTCATCATCGTAAATTACAAATGCAATGGACATCACAAACCTAAGAAGGCGTTGTTGCTGACTTCTAGGTTTGACTGATTATTTAGGTTAAACATAAAACGATTGTTTTTGTGAGATTCTTTAAGAATCACTGCAAAATGGCTTGTAAAATCAAAAATCCTCAGTATAATTAGCAGACTTCGCTGATGTAGCTCAGTTGGTAGAGCAGTTGATTTGTAATCAACCGGTCGTAGGTTCGACTCCTATCATCAGCTCCATAACACATAGCATCAAAGCCTTACATGAAAGTGTGGGGCTTTTTTTATGTCAAAAATCCGTTTTGTGAAAAGAGCCAGTATAATATAATCTAGAATCAACTAATCAATCAGTGATAGCCAAGTTCGAAAGATGGATAGGCAAGTTGAAACTATAGGGCTGAGAAAGGTGTTTATTGGAGATGAAATACGATGAAAGAGTTAAACATAAAAGTTGATGGCGCACTATTGGAAATACTAAAAAATTTACCAGAAATCAAAATACAGCAACAAAGCTCCGAGAAAAACATTAGTTTTGAACAAGCTACAGACTATACACTGGAGTAGAATAAAGAACTGTATAAACGATTGTCCTGATTTACAACTTGATATTTGTCCGGTAGTGAAACCAACTGTTCGGCGTAAAGGTCTCCAAGATTACCAAACAACCTGGCAGAAAATGCAGGATTTTACGCGACAGCGAAATCAGGAGACAGAGGATGAATTATGGATAGTTGAACATCCCGCGGTATATACATTAGGCTTGAACGGAAAAGAGCAACACATTCTGAAACAAACGGATATTCCAATTATTCCAACGGATCGTGGTGGTCAGGTGACCTATCATGGGCCTGGACAGTTAGTTATCTATACCTTATTTAACATAGATCGTTTAAAATTAAACACGAGGCAGCTGGTTTCCTTGTTGGAGCAGGCAATGGTTGATACGCTTGCACAATACGGTATCTGGGCAAATTCTAGAAAAGATGCTCCAGGTGTTTATGTTAATGAAAACAAAATAGGCTCCATCGGGCTACGCATAAAAAAAGGCTGTAGTTACCATGGTTTGAGTTTAAATAATCACATGGATCTATCTCCTTTTAACCATATTAATACTTGTGGCTATCCGGGCTTGGAAGTAACACAGCTTTTTGATGAAGGAGTCAACATCAAGACCTGTGAACTGGCCATCCCTGTTATTCACGCAATAATTACTGCACTGGATAATCGATAAATGTCATTTCAAGCACCTTCACGATCAACCCCGGAAAGTCATCAACGGAATGCTGAAAAGCTTGCCAGAATTCCGATTAAGGTTGAAAAGACCACAACCCCTTTACGCAAGCCAGACTGGATTCGAATAAGAGTACCAGGTGGCGAAAAAGTTAACCGTATTAAAAATATTCTACGTGAGCAGAATTTGCATTCTGTATGTGAAGAAGCGGCTTGTCCTAATCTCGCAGAATGTTTTAATCATGGGACAGCAACCTTTATGATTATGGGTGATTTATGTACCCGCCGATGCCCGTTTTGTGATGTTGCTCATGGTAAGCCGCAACCCTTAGACCAAGATGAGCCACGCCATCTAGCTGAAACAGTTAGTGCTTTGAAATTAAAATATGTGGTTATTACTTCGGTAGATCGGGACGATCTAAGGGATGGTGGAGCAGGGCATTTTGCCGCCTGTATTCAAGCGTTACGGCAGCATACTCCAGCTACAAAAATTGAAATTCTGGTGCCTGATTTTCGGGGGCGACTAAAAAAGGCGGTAGATATTTTGGCAGAAAATCCCTGTGATGTTTTTAACCATAATTTGGAAACTGTTCCAAGCCTTTATCGCAAAGCGCGCCCTGGGGCAGATTATCATAATTCCCTGCAACTCCTGGAACAATACAAGCAGGCACAACCTGATATGCCAACCAAATCAGGATTAATGTTGGGTTTGGGCGAGGAGTCAGATGAAGTCGAGCAAGTACTGCAGGATTTACTAGATCATGGCTGCAGTATGCTGACGCTAGGCCAATATTTACAACCCAGCAAAGATCATCTTCCGGTTGAACGTTATCTTACTCCAGATGAATTTGATCAGTATGCGGAAATTGCTAAATCACTGGGATTCAAACAAGTGGCCAGTGCTCCATTAGTTAGGTCATCATATCACGCCGATTTACAGGCTAAAGGTGTGGATTTGGCTTGATAGCAGGAATCCCAACATAAAACATAAAACCTAAGGACTAAGGGAAAAGTGACCGAAAGTAATCTTATCGCATTATCTGCAATTTCCGCTATTGCCGTTATCTGCCAATGGGTCGCCTGGCGGCTTAAACTTCCCGCTATTTTATTTTTATTACTAGCTGGCATCATAGCTGGCCCTACCTTACATTGGTTAAAGCCAGATTTATTATTTGGCGATCTGCTACATCCTTTTATTTCTCTTTCAGTCGCCATTATTTTGTTTGAAGGTGGGATGACCCTTAAACTTGAGGAAATAAAAGGACTGGAGCAAGTTGTACAACGATTAATTACCATAGGCTTGTTAGCAACATGGTTGATTATTGCAGTTGCGACCCATTGGCTAGTTGGTTTTTCTTGGGAGTTGAGTTTTCTTTTTGGTGCGCTTGTAGTTGTCACTGGGCCGACAGTGGTTGTTCCCATGCTAAGAACCGTGAGGCCTAACGCCAAAATTGCCAATATCTTACGCTGGGAAGGTATTGTGATTGATCCAATTGGTGCATTATTAGCGGTATTGGTATTTGAATTTATTATTTCCACTACTCACGAACAAATATGGCAGCATGTCTTACTGACATTTGCTGGAATCATATTTACTGGTGTAGTCATGGGTGCTGTAGCAGGATATGCTCTTGGCTTGATTTTAAGACATTTTCTACTGCCGGAGTACTTACATAATCTGGCATCAATCGCGTTAATTTTTGGCTCCTTCACACTGGCAAATCATATTACTGAGGAGTCCGGATTATTAGCAGTAACGATTATGGGCATGTGGCTGGCAAACCTGAAGCAGGTTCATACAGAAGATATATTGAGTTTTAAAGAACATCTTACGGTGCTGTTGATTTCTGGGCTTTTTATTATTCTTGCAGCAAGGATTGAATTCGATCAAATTATTGCTCTAGGCTGGTCAGCGGTTGCTATTTTGGCTGTCATTCAATTTATCGCCCGGCCGATAAAAGTATTAATTGCTACACAAGGTTCTTCTCTAAAATGGCAGGAAAAAGCATTACTTTCCTGGATAGCACCACGCGGAATAGTGGCAGCGGCTGTTTCTGCTATTTTTGCTTTACGCCTTGAAAAACAAGGAATTGAAGATGCCCAGCTAATAGTCCCTTTAACGTTAATTGTGATTGTCGGAACGGTTGTTTTACAAAGTACCACCGCAGGCTGGCTTGCCCGATGGCTAAAAGTGGCCGAACCCGATGCTAATGGCATGTTGATTATTGGAGCAAATCCTCTGGCAAGAAAAATCGCAGCAGCCTTGAAAAGTCTGGAAATTAAAACCTTATTGGCCGATCGAAACTGGTCAAATATCAAGACAGCTCGCATGGAGGGCTTAACAACTTATTATGGCAATCCCATTTCAGAACATGCTGATCAGTATTTGGATTTGGTGGGATTAGGTCGTATGTTGGCACTATCTCCTCAACCGGCATTGAATGCATTATCAGCTATCCGCTACCGCAGTGAATTTGGCCGTGATGCAGTTTACTCCTTACCTGACTCTGGGGAAGTTGCTGAGAAAGACATGATTGCCCCTAGTCATCGCGGCTATTCACTTTTCCAGCAGGATGCCAGTTACAGCAAATTAGCCAGTTTTATCGGCAAGGGAGCAGAAGTAAAAGTGACCTCGATTACTGAAGGTTTCAGTTTTGATACTTTTCTAAATCAGAAGGGTAAGCAAATTATCCCTTTATTTGTTCTGGATGCAAAGAAACAGCTGGGAATTTTTACTGTTGGTGAACCGCAGAACCCAAAGTCTGGTAGCCAGGTGGTAAGTTTGGTGTTGGAAACAGTAGCGCCAGATTCTGATCCAGATAAAAAATAAGCCAATTATTGACGTTATTTTACTTACGTTCCTTAGTCCAATAGGTGCTGGTAAATTAGGGTTTCAGGCGTGGGTTCAGTATCATTAAAATCCCCATCAAGATTGTAGTCTTCCTGCAATATTAACTGATTTCCCTCTAGACTATAACGGATATCATAATTCACGTTTGCCGGTTGCATCTGGGGCAACCCCCAGCGGTTAGTTTGACTATCGAATTGAGCGCTACCTTGAGAGCTAACAGACCACTTCATTTCACCATTTATTGCTCGGTACGAACCTATTTCCTGTGAACTTAGAGACCAATCAACAATAGTTTGGCCTTCAGGATTAGCAAATTTCTGATACCAGCGATAAGTATAGTTATCATCCGTAAATTCAACCTGGCCTTTTTTTGATATTGTTCCCTCTGTAGTTATTTTTGTAGAGAGAGCAGCTTCCCATTTGCCTTGAAGAAGTGCACTGTCGTTGTTTTCAGTATTAAGACTTGTACTGTCACAGGCGAATAGTAGAAATGCTGAAGCACTGATTAACATGGTTTTACTGTGATGATCCATATTGTTTTTTCAAATTTTATTTAAACGTGTAGTGGCCCCCGTACATCTAGAAAATTAATTCCCTCTTCTCCTTGAGCGGGTAAGGAGATTTTTGATGTGTGTTGAGTATAATTTATTTGTTGAGTAGTTACGATTCTTTTATCTTTCTTGAACATCTGTATTCCAGTTTTTCAATAAACCGTTTGGGGAAGATCAATGTTAGTTTGAGTTATCAATTCAAATTAACATTAATTTTTTGTTCTTTTGTGGATGCTGGCCTCTGATTGCTAGTCCGACCAGGGAGAGAAGAGTTACAGTGAAAACTTCAGTATAAGAATGGATGCTTGTTAAAATGCATAACTCCAACGAGCTGAAAAGGTTCCATTTCTTTCCAGTTGATAGCCATTAAAATCATGGATAACGGGTTGTAACCACTCGAGACTCAGGCTATGACCGGCAAATTCACCATTTGGTGCAGACAAAGCAATTCCTAGACCAATATCCCAGAATTGGCCACCGTAATTATTGGGGTTTTCAAGCGGGGTCGGTTCAGGATCTGTAGGGGGGTCAGTTGGAGGAATCACCCTGTTAATTTGGCCTCTGATTTTATCCTGAGCTTTATAGACATTACGCACAGATAAAGAAAGCCAATCTAATGGCCGATACCCCGCCCAGACTGAACCCTGAATTTCATCACCCAAGGCGTACCCTAGATTGTTTCTGCTTTGCAGACGTTTAGTCCCGGAGACCTGTGCGCCCCATGACCAGCGTCCGGCGTTACCTAGATAGGTTAGGCTGGGTTTAAGATCCCACGTGCCACTACCCAGTTGCATTCCGAAACTTTGCAAATCGGTATCTTCAGCTTCCGTATTATCAAATGTTGCCTCGATGCTTCCGGTAGGAGCACTGACTCCTATGCCCAGATGCAAATGATGATTATCTGTTTCAAATAACTTAACTAACGCAACCATCAAAGTATCGCCAAGACCTGCGGATGCGTGTTCACCCCCTTCATCCGAATCTGAACTGGGTAGCGCCCGCATTTCCATATTCATATCGATTAGCTGAGGCATAACCATCACGTTTAACCAATCAGTTGGCGCATACATGAAATTAAACATATGCATATGCATGATCATTTCATCAGCTTTAAAAGTGCACGTTAATTTGCCACAAGCCCTACGTACAATTTCATTATCACCCACTCCAACAGTTCCTCGAATAGTGCTGCCAGACCAGTCACTGAACATATAATTATAACCGACCATCATATCACCAGCTTTATCAAGCATATGTCCAAACATCACACCAGCAGGTGGGTGCCCGTGATGATGTTTATGTCTGTGTTGATCATTGTGCCCACTTCCGGTACCGCTCAGGCTCGATAAATTAACATTGAGAGAACCGCTGACTAAAAAAGAATCAATGTCCGCGTAGTCATTAGTGCCATTACCACCGAGTTTAAAATCCCCGCGATGGCTGTAATATTCAAATCCTGCGTTTAGCCTGACCCCTTTCGCAAACTCTTTACTAAAAGAAATGCCGGCTCCTAGTTTGCCAAAGCCAGATAGCCGATAATCACTGGAGTAATATCCATCCGTCCTTGGCGCCAAAAAAAACGGGGCAAAAAAATCAGCTGCACTTTGTGAGTAATATCTGACACTGGGTGTGACGGTAATGCCATACGGCAAATTCTGATACCAGGCAAGCTCAAAAGTATGTGAACTGATATCCCAGCTATCTGTATAAAACCGATAATCAAAGTGAAGTCGGATCGTAGCCATGTCGTT
>JAUXDP010000191.1 GCA_030618325.1 Methylococcaceae bacterium
TAGGGCGGCATTCCCACGCAGAGCGTGGGAACGATGAGTGTGTAGCGTGGGAACAATAAACGATGATATTTTCAGCAGCTCAAGACAAATGTCTTTCTGGATCCATACGTGAATGTAAAATACGCAGTACTATATATTCCTGATCTGTCTCACGAAAATAAACCGTATGCTTTTTAATGCTGTAGGCATATAAACCTTGCTCAATATCATTACGTTTTTTACCTATATTGCCCATGGTGCTTAAGGTTTGAAATGATTTTTTAATCAAATCAAGATACCTTTTTTTCTGTACAGCCCCCCATTCTTGCAGAGTGTCGGTAGCTATACCCTGCAAATCTTTTTTTGCAGAACTTGATAAGCGTAAGGGTTTAAAATTCGTCAAAGAAGCGATCCAGATCTTCTACTGAATTAAACACATAAGAATCACCACGACTGATTGCATCATCACCTTCGGCAATTGCTTCACGTAAATGCCCCAACTTGATATCACGTTCTTCTGCGGTACGTTTTAATAACCTAATGGCTTCGCGCACCACTTCACTAGCGTTGTTATATTCACCTGATTCAGCACATTCCCGAACGAAGCTTTCTAATTGTGGTGTTAAACTAAAATTCATAGCGTTTACCTTATATTACCTGGATTACATAGCTTGGTAGTCTAATGCTAATCGCGAGACCAACTGATGTCAAACTTTGCTATCAGTCTTTGTTATCCACCCGCCTCATCGTTCCCACGCTCTGCGTGGGAATGCAGCCTTGGACGCTCCGCGTCCAGTATCCGCGACGCAGAGCGTCTGGAGATGTGTTGCCACGCGGAGCGTGGGAACGATGAATGTTTTGTTAATGCCCATTGCACATGTTCTCTCACTATTTCTGAATGATGAGAGAGTTTAGCATTTAACTGAGTTTTTATTTGCTCACTAGCTGGTGCGTTGCCGAGTGCTACGGCTATGTTTCTTAGCCATTGTTCATATCCTATTCGCCTAATTGCAGAACCTTCTGTTTTAGTTAAAAATTCAGCTTCAGTCCAGGCGAAAACATCAAGCAGGTGTTGGCTATTTAATTGATGTCGAGGAGAATAATCTTTTTCTGCCGATAACTTGGCAAATCGGTTCCAGGGGCATATCAACTGACAATCATCACAGCCGTAGATGCGGTTGCCAATTAACGGCCTTAGCTGTACTGGTATTGAGCCTTTTAATTCGATGGTCAGATAGGAAACGCAAAGCCGGGCATCCACTCGATAAGGCGCAACTATGGCTTGGGTTGGACAGATATCCAGACAGGCATTGCATTTGCCGCAATGGTTGGTTGCCTTTTGATCGGTCGGTAATTCCAGGTCGGTATAGATCTCTCCTAAAAAAAACCATGACCCAGCTTTTCGGTTAATCAGGTTTGAATGTTTACCGATCCAGCCTAATCCGGCTTTTTCTGCTATTGCCTTTTCTAATACTGGGGCACTATCAACAAAAGCACGATAACCAAATGGGCCCACCTCATCTTGGATTTTATTGGCTAGTTTTTGCAGGCGTTTACGCATCAATTTATGATAATCACGGCCCAAGGCATAACGGCTTATATAGGCATCAACAGGGGTTTCTAGTGCTTGGTTTATCAATGGCTGCGTTTCAGGCAAATAATCCATACGCACTGAAATGACAGTTTTGGTATCGGGGTGCAATAATTCTGGGTGGCTGCGTTTTAAACCATGTTTTTGCATAAAACCCATCTCACCATGGAAACCTGCGTCCAACCACGTGGATAAATGTTGTTCAGCTTCCTGTAAATTTGTATCGCTAATTCCCACTTGTTGAAAGCCGAGTTCTAGCCCCCAGCGTTTTATTTGTTGGGCTAGATTGTCGCGGTTTTTGGAGGAAAATTCTGTCAAAAATGGAAGCCTCTATTTAGATAGTAATTGCTCAGCCTATCGTTAAAGATATAATGTATGAAAATATTTTTTATATTCTAACTTATTATTTTCATTTCTCGCCCTGCGTTTGCTGTGCAGTCGTGACGCAGAGCGTCTTGGGATGCGTTCCCACGCGGAGCGTGGGGACGATAAAACACATTAATCATGCCAAAATTACCCGAAAAACTCTATAGCGCCGAGCAAGTTAGAGAACTTGACAGAATAGCCATTGAGGAATTTGAAATCCCGGGCTTTGATTTGATGACGCGCGCGGCACTGGTCAGTTTCAAGAATATCCGAATGAACTGGCGTGAAATTGAATCCGTTGCTGTGTTCTGTGGTTCCGGCAATAATGCGGGTGACGGGTATGTGCTGGCTCGTATTATGATGGAGGCAAGGCAGTCGGTAATTGTTTACGCTGTTACTCCGCCTGCTGAACTTAAGGGTGATGCGGTAACCGCTTATCAGGAATATAAAAATATTGGCGGCAAAGTCATGGGCTATCATCCTGATACTGAATATGTTGCCACTATCTTTGTTGATGCTTTGCTGGGTACGGGGATAAACCGAGAGGTTACTGGCCGTTATGCCGAAGCGATAGCATCTATCAATCAAGCCAATCAGCCCGTTATTGCCCTGGATGTTCCTTCAGGATTAAATGCTGATACTGGCGTCAAAATGGGTTGCGTGGTTTGTGCAGATGCAACTATTTGTTTTATCGGATTAAAGCGGGGACTTTTTACCGGTGATGCGGCTGATTATTGCGGGAAAATTTATTTTACCGATTTGGATGTGCCTGGTCAGGTTTATCAGCAAGTACCTACTGAAGTGAAGTTGGTACAACCCCCCCATATCCATCCGCGTAAGCGATGTGCCCATAAGGGTAAATACGGTCATGTGCTGATCATTGGTGGCGATAAGGGATATTCTGGTGCGGCGCGGTTAGCCGCAGGAACAGCCGCTAGGCTTGGCGCAGGGTTGGTAAGTGTTGCAACACACGTTGAACATGCGGGGTATATGGATTTAATCTTGCCGGAGGTGATGTGTCATGGTGTTGAAAATCAGCAGCAGTTACAACCATTATTGGATAAAGCCAGCATTATTGTTATTGGTCCAGGGCTTGGACAAAGTGAATGGGCTCAGGAGTTGATGTATGCGGCAATAGCTATGGACAAACCCTTACTGGTTGATGCAGATGGCTTGAATTTACTGGCTCAAAACCCCCAGCATAATAACAATTGGGTTTTGACACCCCACCCTGGAGAAGCTGCAAGATTATTGGATTGTTCGGCAGCGGATATTCATCAGGATCGATTTGCTGCTGTTTTGGCGATACAGAAAAAATATGGTGGCCTGTGTGTATTAAAAGGGGCTGGTACATTGATCAGCGATGGTCAGTCTATCGCGGTTTCCACCACGGGTAATCCTGGCATGGCTTCTGGTGGCATGGGGGATGTCTTGACTGGAGTCATAGCCGGTTTATTAGCGCAGGGCGCAGATAGTAATTGTGCTGCCAGTACCGGGGTCTATATTCATGGTCAAGCTGCCGATATTTCTGCTGACGAGCAGGGAGAAAGAGGGATGTTGGCCAGTGATTTGATAGTACATTTACGGCGCTTGGTAAACTCCAAGTGAGTGTGGTTTTAAATTCTGAACAGCAAACAGAGGCGTATGGCGCTGAATTATGGTCTACCTTACCTGAAAAAACCATCGTATTTCTTCGTGGCACCTTGGGTGCAGGGAAAACCACTCTGGTACGTGGTTTCTTACGTGCTGCAGGTTTTGAGGGCGCTGTAAAAAGTCCAACTTATACACTGGTTGAAGAATACAACATTGCTGGTCGAAAGATATTTCATTTTGATTTATATCGGCTTAATGATCCAGAAGAGCTGGAATGGATAGGCATACAGGACTATTTTTCTGAAAATGCTGTCTGTTTTATTGAATGGCCGGAGATGGGGGCAGGGTGGTTGCCGGAAGCAGATGTAGAAATCGAGATTACTCTTAAAGAACGAGGCAGAGTTTTAGAGATATTGAAGAAAATAGATACAATTAATATGAAAAAACAATAACATACTGCTATAATTTAATTAAAAGTATTGTTATTGGGTGATGGTATGCGGAAATTATTGATTTTCTGCGGTTTTTTGTTTTTCTTAAGCTTGTCTGGACAGCTTGCCGCTAAGCAGGTCAAGGTTGATTCGTTGCGATTCTGGACGGCTCCTGACTCTACTCGCCTGGTTTTTGGTGTCTCTTCAAATCCAGTACATAATATTTTTTTACTGGATAATCCCAGTCGTTTGGTCATTGATTTCAAGAACACCTTTAAAAATAGAAGCATAATCCAACCCCCAGCTTCTCATCCTGTTCTCTCTCGTATTCGTAGCGCTCCTAGAAACAAAAGCAGTCTACGTGTCGTTATTGATTTAAAAAGGCCGGTTAATCCTCAGAGTTTTGTTTTAAAACCTAATAAAACTTATGGGCATCGTTTGGTTGTTGATTTAAAACACGGCGAACAAATTTCCAGGATAGCGAAAAAAACTACAACTACAATAATAAAAACGCCTACAAGAATATCGAAAAAAACGGCTCCATTCCCAATTAAGAGTGCGGCCAGTAGCTATTATCACCCTAAAGAGCTTGTGATAGCCATAGATGCAGGGCATGGCGGTGAAGATTCTGGTGCACTTGGATCGAGGGGAACGCAGGAAAAAAAGGTGGTGTTAGCTATCGCCAAAAAGCTTGAACGAATGGTCCATAATTATCCTGGGATGAAGCCAGTAATGGTACGCAAAGGAGATTATTATGTCGGCTTAAGGCAGCGAATGACGATTGCCAGAAAGGCCAGGGCAGATTTATTTATTTCTATACATGCGGATGCCTTCAAAAAAAGGTCTGTGAATGGCGCTTCTGTTTATACCCTATCAAACAAGGGCGCATCAAGCGAAGCAGCCCGGTGGTTGGCCAAGCACGAAAATGCAGCTGATTTAGTGGGTGGTGTTAGTCTGGATGATAAAAGTGACATGCTAAAAACGGTACTGCTGGATTTGTCGCAAACAGCAACCCAGGATGCCAGTTTTGATGTTGCTGGGAAGATATTAAAAAACTTTGGAAAAATCGGTCGCTTGCATTCTCATTCAGTACAGAATGCTGGATTTATGGTGTTAAAATCACCTGATATTCCTTCGATACTGGTTGAAACTGCATTTATCTCTAATCCAGGCGAAGAGCGTAAATTACGCAGCAGTAAAGATCAGCAGAAAATGGCTAAAGCGATCTTTCGTGGGATTCTGGATTATTTTCAATATAGCGCCCCCGCAGAAATACGCATGGCCGGAACTAAACATAAAATCTCCCGTGGGGAAACCTTATCCGAGATTGCCGTCCAATATGGCGTGAGCATGAAACGGCTTCGTTCAATCAATTCATTAGCCGGTAATAAAATTCAAGTTGGTCAGGTGTTGTCAATTCCGCAAGGATAGGTTCAGCTTCCGTTCGAACCCAGGATTCATGTGTGGCTGGTTTACCTAAAAGAAACCCCTGAAAATAATTACATCCTATCTCGGACAGGCATCTTTTCTGCTCTTCGGTTTCTACTCCTTCAGCAATCACTTTCATATTAAATTCTTTAGCCATAAAAATCATCGACTTTATTAAGGATATATCTGAATGAGAAGAGGGTAAATCTTTAATGAATTCCCGATCAATCTTCAATGTATCAAAATTGAGTTTTTTTAACTGTGACAAATTTGAATAACCTGTACCAAAATCATCGATAAAATACTTAATATCTTTTAAATAGGGTGAATTAATTAAATTTTCGAGATGTTCGTTCATGCCCATCATCAGCCTTTCTGTCACTTCTATGACTAATTGATGGGGAGACTGGATGTTTGACCGGCTGATAATGGATTCAAGGCTAGATTTAAAGGCATGATGCTCAAGTTGTTTCGGTGATACATTAACAGAAACATATTCACCATTCGGGCAATGCTTATTGATAAACTCAATGGCCACCTGCATGATATGCTCACCTAGCATTAATATTAAATCAGACTCTTCAGCAATAGGGATGAACTCATTGGGCGAAATCGACCCAAATTCAGGATTAGACCATCTGGAAAGGCTCTCATAACCCA
The DNA here is from genome assembly GCA_030618325.1 of Methylococcaceae bacterium. Lineage (GTDB taxonomy): Bacteria > Pseudomonadota > Gammaproteobacteria > Methylococcales > Methylomonadaceae > JALSJK01. The sequence continues at coordinate 6,049 of JAUXDP010000191.1, forward strand.
CAATATGATCATTGTTGAAAATGGGTTGAAAATAGACCTCCAGTTGTTTATTTTCAACCGCTAAACGAAGTTCATTTTCTAATTCCAGTTTGCGTTTGGTTGCTGAGGTATGTTGGTTTTTATAGGAGGTGTGTT
>JAUXDP010000232.1 GCA_030618325.1 Methylococcaceae bacterium
TATAGACACCATATCTGTTAGGAAAAATAAACTTTACCCGACCTAGGGCATTACGCGGACCTGGCCGCTGCCTAACATGCAATGCCCCGCTGGTTAAAAGTCCCATGCTCTCCTCATTAAATTCTACTGGTGTTGCATTACTACCGAAACGATTAACTAACTCCATATTTTGGCTGGCAAGATAAAGCGGATTCTGCTGTATTTTAGGTAAAACCTCTTGCCTAACAATACTCTTCGGAACGTTCCAGTAAGGGCTGAAATAGAGATAGTGCATATCAGCCTTAAAGATTGGAGTTTGCCAGTCAAAAGCGTCTCCGACCACCACCTTCATATTCAATGGCTCATACTTTTGTCCCTGATGTGAATCAAAAGCCCATAATTGAAAGCTGGGAATATTTACTGCAATCAAGGGCCCTTCCTGCAAAGCAGGCAACCAGCGTAGCCTTTCTAAAGCCAGTTCAATCTGATGAATTCGAAACGAAATCGGGGTATTGAGTGCGGCAATAGTTTTTCTGCCAATAATGCCATCAACTTCAAGTCCGTGCCTTAATTGAAATCGTTTAACTGCTGCAACAATTGCTCCTTCATAAATATTTTTGTCTAAAGGGATGGCATTATCTTCTTGTTGCTGGACATAATCGCCTAGAGCAGTTAAGAGTCGCCGCAAGTAAACCACTTGAGGATCAATGTTCCCCGAGGTCAAAGACTTTTCATATTTGAAATTGATGTCGTTGTGTTGTTGGCCAATATTACGATAGTTTGATAAAGTGAATTTTAGATCATCATAAAGATTAAAAGCCGGTTCAACTTTTTCGGCTAGTTTTTCAATTTCTCTATTATTAACCGCATCAGAAATAATTTGAGCAAAATCGGGCTGTTCAGTTTTTGCATCAACGCGAAATTTTACTTGCCATGGATTAACTCTGCCAAAATGAAGATCCGAAAGATAACGTAATACCGAAACACTCAAAGCTATATCGAATAAGGCAAGCTCATTGAGCTCCGTGATTTGACCAGCTACTATTCGATACCATTGCCACCGAAGTGATTTACCATCATAATCCTGAACGCTTAAACCACTCTCAGTAGCAGACGCAAGCAGACGAAGTGCTTTCTCAGCATGATCACTCCTATTGATACTAGTTAGCCAGACAAACTGAAACTGTGACAACCCGTAGAGCTTGTTAATTGCAAGATGATGTTTTGTGATATCCGCCCGGGTTAAATAGGGATGGAAAGAAGCACTAATAATTAGTTTAACAACCTTAGCTATATCGCGATTAGCTTGCTTCTCCGTTTCTGCAGAATGGGAAAACATAGGCTGAGTCGATATCAACCAAACCACGATTATCATCCCCATGACTTTATAGCTTCTGTTTATACTTATCATGGCGCACACTCAATCTTTAAAGTATAAATATTAGTCAAACATGAAAATTTATCGTTCAATTTAGTCAGACCTTCACAAAAGACCTGAAAAAATTTAACTAAAAGTAATTCCAAAACTATGGGATTATTGACAGTTTAGGAAGTCAACGACTACATAAAAACATCCAACTTTCACAAATAAAACGGTATAACGGCCATTAAAGAACACATACAAATTAATATCAAGGGACTTGTTCAGGGCATTGGCTTTCGGCCTTTAATTTACCGGCTTGCTAAACAATACGAGCAATTCGGCTGGATAGCCAACACCGGCCATGGCGTCACAATAGAACTGGAAGGTGAACCTGGGCAACAACAACGCTTTATTTCATCGCTGCAAAATCAAGCGCCGCCTTTTGCTGAAGTAAAATCATTAACCATTCATCCTCTGCCACTATCTGGTTTTCAAACTTTTGATTTTAAAAACAGCATAACCAGCGATGACAAATCATCATTTGTTTTACCTGATATTTCCACATGCCCTGAATGTGTTTCTGAGCTTTTTGATCCTGCTAGTCGTTTTTATCGTTATCCGTTTACCAGCTGTTGTCACTGTGGGCCACGTTACAGCATTATGCAGGCTCAGCCATACGACCGCAGCAGAACCAGTATGGCTGAATTTGAGTTATGTCAGGCTTGCGAGAAGGACTTTGAAAACCCTGATAACCGGCGATTCCATGCTCAGACCCTTGCCTGCGAGGATTGTGGACCTCATATTTCGATACTGGATCATAACGGTGACAAGATTGCTGAACGCGAACAGGCACTAGAAACTGCGATCCAAGCCTTGCACGATGGGAAAGTTCTTGCCCTCAAAGGTATTGGCGGTTATCAGCTACTGACTGACGCCCGAAACAGTAATGCCATAGAACAATTACGAGAACGCAAGAATCGCCCCCGCAAACCTTTTGCCCTGATGCTGCCTTCATTGGAAGCTGCTCATGAACTGTGCTTTATTAATAAGGAGGAACAACAAGCACTCACTTCAGCGGCATCCCCGATTGTTCTACTACAACGCCACCCTAATTCCGCTATTATAGAATCAGTCGCACCCGATAACTCACTACTTGGCATCATGCTGCCTTATTCCCCTTTGCATCACCTGCTGTTGCATGACTTTGACGGACCTGTCATTGCAACCAGTGGAAATCAGCAAAATGAACCCATTTGCATTAACCAGGAACAGGCATTTGACAGATTGCAAGGCATTGCTGATTTTTTTCTTACCCATAATCGTACCATTTTACGCCCTCTGGATGACTCTATAGTCCGATTAATTGGCACCAAAATAACCACAATCCGCAGAGCACGGGGTTATCTACCGACACCCATCACATTAACACACGCAATTCCAGAAGCCCTTGCCGTGGGCGGACATATAAAAAACACTATTGCGATCAGCCGGGGAAACCAAGTAATTCTGAGCCAGCATCTGGGTGATCTTGATTCAATGGCCAGCCAGCAACAATTTGAAATAACCTTGGCAGATATGAAGCAATTTTATCAGGTCAAACCCGATCGAGTGATGCACGATTTGCACCCATGCTACACCAGCAGTCAATATGCTGGCAAAATGGGAATACCCAATATTCCGGTTCAACACCACTACGCACATATCCTATCCTGCATGGCTGAACATGAAATACAGCCACCCGTTCTTGGCATTTCCTGGGACGGAACCGGGTTAGGTACAGACAACGAATTATGGGGAGGGGAGTTTTTACTGATTACCGAAAATGGCTTTGACCGATTTGCTCACTTGCGTTCCTTTCCTTTGCCTGGAGGTACAAAGGCCATTGAAGAGCCGCGCCGTGCTGCATTAGGTTTGTTACATGAACTAATAGGGGACGAGCTTTTCGATTTTCAAGATTCACCCTGCCTTGAATCATTTACGAAACAGGAACTTATAGTCCTGAGGGTTGCGTTGAATAAGCAACTGAACATGCCTCGCACTTCTAGTGTGGGACGCTTATTCGATGCGGTAGCAAGTTTATCTGGCCTTTGCCAAATGAACAGTTACGAAGGAGAAGCTGCGATGCAAATTGAGTCTGCAACCCATGCATTGCCTTCTGATTTAAGTTATCCATACCAAGTGCGCCAGGGTTCGCCAGTAATCATAGACTGGCAACAAACCATTGAATCAATCATCGGTGATTTTTCTGAGGGCCAACAAACATTGATTCCAGCAAGGTTTCATAACACCTTGGCTGAAATGGCGCTGGATATTGCACTCAAAGCCAATCAAAGTAACATAGTCCTCAGTGGTGGCTGCTTTCAAAATGCCTACTTGGTTGAAAAAATACTGCACCGCCTGCAAGGTGCTGGTTTTAATGTGTTTCAACACGAAAAGATTCCACCCAATGACGGCGGCTTGGCTCTCGGCCAACTTATGGCTTCAATGTATACTTAGGAAAGCGAACAAGAGATAACATCCCTAATTTTGGCTTTTAAAACTGCCCCTATTCGTTTAAAAACCTGCAAAGAGAAACTAACAGAAAACCAAGGGATGTTATCTCTATATCTTGGTATTCTGAATAGATACAAAAACAGAAGTATTGTTAAGTTTATTATTTTTAATTACAATTGTTCCATTCGGCATAAGTTAGAAGCAATCCATTTATTTTACCTTTCCTTTCTAAATTATTTCGCCACCCAGTGACTAAGCTATTTTCTATCCCTGATAATTTCCCCCAACGATTTAGACTGCACAACGAAGTTCATGTCCGTGCCCCAATTAGTCTAAAGTTACCCGTAACAAGTACTTTTCTCGCTTTATCATTAGACAAAGAAGAAAAAAAGCAGGAATTAGCCCTACTAACTGAGCTTTGTGATAGATATAGCGTATCACCTCCAACAAAAGAGGCCACACACTTTTCGACCGCAATGGATTCATTTCAGTTTTGCTGGGAACAACATGCTGAATTTAGTACTTATAGCTTTTATGTTCAAAATAATTCAGCAAACCCTTTCGCTAAACTGGCTCTTGAGCATATTCATGCAGACTGGCTTAATCAATTACCTGGCAAAGTAATAGTTGCAGCCCATGCTTCAATAGTTGAAAAAGAAAATTCTTACGTATCAAGTCCTGAGTTAATTTCAGAACTTTTTTCTGCTAACCCCATTGTGGGAGCTGAAGTAACGGGTGCTGCTGCACATGCCTATACTGACTTTAAAATACATGCCGATGGTTTTAGTCGCTTTTTGCTGGTTAATAATTCTTTAAAGCCAGGCCAAGCAGGTCGCTTACTTCAACGTCTATTTGAAATTGAAGTTTATCGAGTGATGGCTCTACTTGCATTCCCCATAGCCAAACAACTGGCTCCGGAACTCAACCAGGCTAACAAACAGTTACAGACCATCACTGCTGCTATGGCTCAATTGGACAGAGATGACGGGGAATTACTGGATGAACTCACCTCGCTGGCAACAGGTGTAGAAAATATCATTTCAACACATCATTATCGTTTTGGTGCTGCCAAGGCTTATTACAGCCTGGTTGAACAGCGTATTGAAGATTTGCGTGAAGTTCGGATTCAAGGTATCCAAACGATAGGCGAGTTCATGAAAAGACGCCTGGAACCTGCCATCAGCACCTGCCAATCTACATCAGACCGATTTTCTTTATTGTCAAAACGTATTAATAATGCTGGGCAACTGTTACGC
>JAUXDP010000284.1 GCA_030618325.1 Methylococcaceae bacterium
TACAATTTGACTATAACTGTTTTCTGTTGATTTGAACATAAAGTTTTAATGCTAAAAAATAATTAACGATTCGCTATCTATTTGGTTTTAGAACACTAGGTCAATGCAAGAGCAACTTAGATGTTGGCAATACTGGCTTTGTAGGAGTATAAAAAAAGTAATTTTATAATCGACCGCTTTTACGCAGCCGCCGATTAACCAATCTATGGTAAATACTGGCGAGCAACGGGCGGATTAATGGCAAGCCAATCAGCCAGGCGACAGGGCGTAGTACAGGAACATGACTCATTAACAAAATATAAGCATCCAGTTCAGAAAGAATACGTTCATTTTCATCTTTGACATGCAATTCAGTTAACGCCTTTGTTGGATCTATACCCAATTCAACTAACTTTTGATCCTGATCTGTAATATCTACCCAGCAAACTTTGTTTCCTGCCTTACCTGCTAGCTTTTCATAGGTTTGCCGGTCTCTGAGACATTGTGGGCAGGCACCATCATAATAAACACAAATTTTGCCTTCATCTTGGGTCATATTGAAGCCGCTCCTAAACAATTCCTGGCTTATTAGTGACAATAATAGGAACGCAACGTTCAGTCGTAGCCGATAACAACATCAAATGATATATGAGACAATCAAATTTGAATCTTAGGGTTAGTTAGTGAGGTAATCAGTAATCGTAAGATTAAATATCTATAGGGCGCCCTATAAACTCAGGCATAGGATAAATTTGGGTGCCATGAAGTTTTGGTGTTGGAACAACTAAAAGTCTAAAACCATGAAAACAGATATCGAAGAGGACAAATTAAATAAGGTTTTCAACTACCATCAACAGACTAAACATGGCTTTCATCGTTCTGCTGAAGGGCCGGGTTATTTGGACTGGAAAAATCAACCTGATCCCTTTCGACGATATCATGGAACGCAATTAATTTCATTACCCCTGGAAACAGAAATTGAATCATCGCTTTATGACTTGCTTTATTATCCTGACGGTAATTTAACCCAGGCATTTAATTTACAAACCATCTCCTGTTTATTGCGGCACAGCATGGCTTTATCTGCCTGGAAACAAGCGGGCGAGTCTCGCTGGGCATTACGTGTCAATCCTTCTAGCGGTAATCTCCATCCTACTGAAGCTTATCTATTATCTCCAGCACTTGACAGCTTATCATCGACACCAATGATTGCTCATTATACGCCTCGAGAGCATGGATTAGAAAAGCGTTGTGTCTTGTCAAACGCACTCTGGCAACTACTGACAGAAGACTTTACTCAGCCTGTATTTTTTCTAGGTATCAGTAGTATTTATTGGCGAGAATCCTGGAAATACGGCACAAGAGCCTATCGATACTGTCATCTTGATGTTGGGCATGCACTGGCTGCAATTAGTCTCTCTGCCGCATCTTTGGGTTGGCATTGTCAAATCCTAGAAAATTGTTCTGCTCATCAACTAAGAATACTGTTGGGATTGCCGGATGATTATAAAGATGAAACAGAACACCCTGACTGCTTGATTGCAATTACTCAAACAAAAATCAAACGTCCGGTTTTATCCTTGCCTGATCAAGTTATTAAACAAATCGCGTTATGTGACTGGCAAGGTGAGGCTAATCAATTAAGCAGGTCCTCCATATCCTGGGATGCCATCAATACCATTGCCAGTGCCTGTGAAAAACCAGCTACTGAGCTAACTGCATCAACACAGGTCAAGACTATAGAAAAAACAGCTCAGCTTTTTTATTCAACCCTTAAAGCACACTCAGTAATACAGCAACGCCGCAGTGCAGTAGCCATGGATAAGCAGACGGATATGCAAGCTGATCAATTTTACCAGTTACTATCCCGGCTAATGCCAGGACAGGTTGAAACGCCTTTTAATGTTTTTATTTCGGTTGCCAGAGTCCAGTTGATATTTTTTGTGCATCGGGTAGAAGGAATCAAGCCAGGCGTATATTGCCTGATCCGAGACCCAGAAGTATTAACCGAATTAAAATTGCTGATGAAGAAAGAGTTTGTCTGGAAAAAACCGAAAACGTGTCCAGAAACACTACCGTTATTCTGCTTAATAGAAGGGGATGTCAGGTCACTCTCACAGCAGTTATCTTGCCAGCAAGAAATTGCTGCCGATGGTTGTTTTTCACTGGCAATGTTGTCTCGATTCGAAAAAACACTACAACAAACGGGTGCCTGGTTATATCCACAACTTTATTGGGAATGTGGCACGATTGGGCAAGTGCTTTACCTTGAAGCCGAAGCGATGAACCTGCAAGGAACAGGAATAGGTTGCTTTTTTGATGATCCTGTCCATGAATTTCTTGGTTTGCAAGACATAAATTTCCAAACCCTATATCATTTCACCATCGGTGGAGCGCTCCATGATGATAGAATCCTGACTCTCCCTGCTTATAACATCAGTAAATAAAATACCGAAAACCCATAAATAATCAATATGAAACAACTACACAGAAAAGACTTATTTGGCTGGTCAGAATTCAATCAAGAACGAAACCTGGATTTTCATAGTGTCCTCTGGGTTCGTGAGTCAGGTAATGTATTAATTGATCCATTGCCTCTTTCAGACCATGATCTCACACATCTACAAGCATTAGGCGGTGCCAGTATTATCATCATTACCAATAGTGATCATTGCCGTGATGCTGAAAATATTGCCACACAAACCGGAGCAAAAATAGTGGGTCCATCAGGGGAACAAGAAAATTTCCCCATAGCCTGTGATCGCTGGATTTCAGATGATGAGGAAATTGTTCCAGGACTTATCGCTTATCAACTTGAAGGTTCAAAAACACCCGGGGAACTCGCTTTAGTTCTAGAAAATAGCACGCTAATCACAGGTGATTTGATTAGGTGTCATGTCGCAGGTGAATTATGTTTGCTACCCGATGCAAAACTAACAGACTCTGCTCTAGCACAACAATCAGTAACACGGCTTGCTAATCTATCCACTATTGATGCGGTTTTAACGGGTGACGGTTGGCCCATTTTTAACAATGGAAGTGACGTATTAACGCGTTTGGTTGAACCTTATTCGTTATGAGTCATTTGTTTCATTACGTTATGCAGCCACTATACTGGTGGCAAACCAAGCTCTTTAAGGAATTGGTTGTGTGTGTTTGTTGCTATAGAAGCTTGCTCTTCTATGTCCTTTAACTCCACATTTACCACGTGTAAATCAATTTTAGGTTCAGGTTTGGCCGTACTCACATAACGCGAGATATTCAGATTGAAGTCATTTTTCTCAATTTCTTCCATCGGTACGCAACGAGAATAACGCTGCTCTTCCGTGCGATATTGATAAATACCAATAATTTTATCAATATGTTCCGGCAACAAGCGGTTTTGGCGTTTGCCCTTCTCAAAATGTTCGCTGGCATTGACAAACAGTACATCATTGAATTTTTTGCATTTTTTTAACACCAGGATACACACGGGAATACCCGTGGAGAAAAACAGATTTGCTGGCAAACCAATCACGGTATCAATATTATTATCTTTTAACAGCTTGCTACGAATGCGCGCTTCAGCACCGCCACGGAACAACACCCCGTGGGGTAAGATAATCGCCATGGTGCCTTCGTCAGCTAAAAAGTGAAAGCCGTGTAATAAAAAGGCAAAGTCAGCGGCCGATTTAGGCGCAAGGCCGTAGCTTTTAAAACGAAAATCTTCACCCAAGGCATCGGTAGGCTCCCAGCGATAGCTGAATGGTGGGTTAGCCACAACGGCATCGCATTCGAGCTTTTTCGCAGGGTTCATTTCATTTAGGAACGCGCACGAATTAATTTGAACAAAAAGAAGATAAAATTAGTATAGTTAGAAAATAAATCATAACTAAATTCTATTATACCAAACCAAAAATGTCATTTCCTTACTTACAAGAAA
>JAUXDP010000296.1 GCA_030618325.1 Methylococcaceae bacterium
TGACGCTAAGAACTCCCCATGCCCCCCTATCTATTCGCGTAAGTGCGTGATCGACTAGAACATAGTCGCCTGGGTAATCCATATGTAATTCAACCATGGTTGCGCCGCCATTGGGTATTAATGTTGTCTGTACATTTTCTAATGGCTGGCTTGTAGTGGCCTCAGGGTATACTTTGTCAAAAATTTCACCAATAATATGGAATGAGGAAATTTTTGAGACACCTCCATTTCCGACGAAAAGGCGCACCGTATCGCCAACTTTGGCTTTAATACCGCCATTATCTACGAGTGCAGACGTTCTGCCATTAAATACGATATATTCAGGGCGTTCTTCAATCATTTTGAAGCCATCAAATGCCTGGTATCTTCTTTCCCCCATCATACCTTTGGTATAAATCTCACCTTGCATCAGATAATATTCTTTGTCTACGGGTGATAAACCCTGTTCGGGTTCAACCAGTATCATGCCGTACATGCCTAGTGCAATATGTGTCGGTGCATTACCTGCTGCACAGTGATATACAAAAAGCCCAGGATTAAGCGCTTTAAATTGCATAGTCTTGGTCTCGCCTGGCTTGACTTCTGTCAACGCTGCACCACCGCCTGGCCCCGTGACTGCGTGTAAATCTATTGAGTGATCATGAGAACTAGATTTATCATTTTTTAGAGAAAGTTTAACCGTATCCCCAACTCGCACCCTTAAAAAAGGGCCAGGAACAGTTTCATTAAATGTCCAATAATGAAAAGAAGTCACAGGAGCAATATTTGAGAGAACTTCTTTAGCAACCAGATTGATTTCAACAACCTCTGGGTGGTCTCTTTTTATTGGTTCTGGGATGTCTGCCGGGTCTTTACTAATATCTGAAACTCTTTGAAATAGCTTGGGATCCATTTTTTTGTGGACATGGTATCCATCTCCAGGACCAAAGGTAAGCATATGCATGCCCGACATATCCATTCCCATTTCCATGGGCTGTTTGGCGTTTTTATTAAGGTTGGAAGTAACGCTCCAAATTAAAGCAGCTAAAAGTATAAAAAAACCGGCATATATCAGCTTTGCTTGCGGGTGTTTTTTGATTTTCTCAAAATAAGAAAAGATAGTGGTTTTTATTGTTGTATTTTGTGTGGTCATTTTATCCTCCCTCAGGATAAATTAATTGGAATTAGCTATCCCTGCCATTATCTCTATATTCTCACAATTTTTACAAGGAATATATACTGGAAGCCCATTTTTTTTAGTTGGGATGGAAACTTAGTAAAGCTTTTGGAATCATACTGTAATATTGACGTGAAAGTGGCCTCTGATATAGACTGAAACATTTAATTGAATGTGATTTTTCTGGGCACTTTTGAAGGTATCTCAAATCAAAGCAACAACACAATGAAACCAGTATTTTTTTTAGCTAAATTCCAAGCTCGGTATCCTAAAATCGGTTTAATAAGACTGGCGTTTTTTTTGATTGTGTTTTTACTTTCATTTACTTCGTTGAACTATGCAAGCGCGAAAATAGAATTTCCGGGCTCTGGTTTGAAGACAGTTCATACCCTGGATGTTTATGCTGAAAATAACACCATCCATACATTGCTGTCAGGTATCGATAGTAAGTCTCAAAAGCTAGTTGTAAAGTATCTTAATTCTATTGATGCCGGAAAAACATGGTCTGCCCCGGTTACAGTGAATCAAGGAATTGCTCCAGTAAAACAGTCGAGAAGAGGAAATGATTTTCAGGTTGCCGCGCATGGTAATAAGATTATGGTGGTGTGGAAAACTAAAGGCGGCGAACCTTGGACTGGTATGATTGTCGCCGCGCTATCACGAGATAAAGGAAAAACCTGGCAGCAAATTTCAAGTCCTGTTGACGATAAATATTCAAAGATCGATCAGGGATACTTGGATATCACCGCAGATCGGCATGGAAAATTTCATATTGTTTGGCTGGATGACCGAGAAGAAGCTGGGGATACCCAGGGGGTACGGTATGCTAGCTTTCGGGATGAAATGAAAACAGGTGCGTGGGAAAGCCATAAAGATTTAGAAGCAAGTGCCTGTACTTGCTGCTGGAGCAATATTACTACGGATGTAACAGGTAATATTTATGTGCTTTATCGGGATGACAAGCCCAGGGATATGATGTTAATTTCATCGCTTGATGGAGGTAAGTCCTGGCAAAAACCTGGTGCGGTTTGGCCGTTTGGTTGGCAATTTGTTGGTTGTCCCCATCAAGGTGGAGGTGTTGCTACTACTGAGGTTGGTGGTAAAGTCGTTTTGCATAGTGTAGTTTGGAATGGTATTGCGAGTAACCGTGGGCTTTATTACAGTCAGGCAGAGGCTACTGGAGCTAAATGGACGCCTATTGTTTCTGTGGGCGATAATACCAGTGCATCAGGTGATATTGCTGTTATAGGTAATCAACGTATTGGAATTGTTTATACTGCTGGCGATGCCGAAAAAAAACAGGTGATGGTAAAAGTATCTGAAGACGGCGGAAAATCCTGGTTGAAGGAGCAGCGTTTGACGGCTGATGGCGCTGATGGATCACATCCAAGAATAATTGGCACAGCCGGTGGATTCAGAGTTTTCTGGACTGAATGGTTAGAAAATGGTGATGCCAAAGGTATGATGTCAGTATTATAATGTATCTTTTGACTGATATACTCTCCACAAATGAATTTTTAGCACTCATAGATGCCCTTTTTGGCGGATGGCTGCGTTAATAGCTTTGCTGGAGATTGCTGCAGTGACGTTATTTCGCCTTGCCTTCCACGAAAAATGACAGACCTGAATGCGAAAATTCATGTGCGAGTATAGTGAGGTCGGTTTTTGAATTAAGAGTTTTATTCAAGGTAATGAAAAAAATAACAGTTTTTGTAATCGCTCTAGGCATGATTTGGAGCCAGTGGGTATCTGCCCACGCTATTTTGGTGAAATCAACCCCCGCAAAAGAAGAATCAACCAATATAGTTCCCACGCGAATAGATCTTTGGTTCGATGCTGGTGTTGGTCCAAAATACACAGCCTTAGCTGTGGTTAACAGTAAAGGGGAACGCGTGGACAATAAAGATGGCGAATTGGAAATGCTGGATAAATCTCACCTCAGTGCGACGCTCAAGAAACTAACTCCCGGTCGTTATGGGGTTAGATATCGAGTACAGTCTGAAGATGGACATATTGTCACCGGCAAGTTTTTCTTCGAAATTACGGAGTAGTGCGAGTGGCACAATTTTTATTTCTTCCGTTTGACCCAAAGGGGGCGTAGTGAAAAAATCAGTTTTTAGAGGTTTGTTATTCATTTTTCTATTGCTAGGGTTCCAGGGTGCTGTATTGGCGCAAGATGAATCTCTGTCAGATCCGACTAAATCATTACAATGTTTGATAACTACGGATTTTTACATTGTTCATCTAACCAGTTATCAAGAGCCAAAGAAAGATGCTGATTCAAAAAGACATAAATTTAAACCCTTTTGTCAGGAGCTCCCCGAACACGGGTTGAGCTATTTGGCGGTTGATTTTATTGATCGTGATTTACGGAAAATGCCTATAGGGCTGCGTGTAGTCGAGGAAGTTGAAAATCC
>JAUXDP010000058.1 GCA_030618325.1 Methylococcaceae bacterium
TTCTGGAATAGGGCATTGATAATCGTCTGCCATTAATTCCAGTTCTTCTTCCTGAGCATCAAATATTTTTAGGAATAATAGCCACGCCATTTGACCGATGCGTTGTGCATCACCATCGACACCTGCGTCTTTGCGCATGATGTCTTGAATGGATTTTACGATGTTTGATACTGACAATTTTATTCCTTTTTAATTTTTTGTAGGCTGGGTTGAGTGGTAACGAAACCCAGCTTTTGCAACATGCTGGGTTTCGCTATTGCTCAACCCAGCCTACATTTTTAATTTATTTTCAGCTCCCTTAAGTCAATGGCAGTGAAGCTAAGATTTTTTTTAAGCATTATAAATTCGTTCTCAACTGAATTATTTAGGTTTAAGGCTTTTCAATAATTCCAGGCGCTGAAATATTATTATTTCTCGCTCCCTATTATTACGGGAAGTGGCTTGTACTGCGTATTCAAAATCGTTGTGGGCAAGTAGTTCGCTAATCTGTAGGGCAATATAATTTTTTAACTTTGGATCAGCCTGTTCGAGTTCATTTGCTAATTTTTTACGTCCATCCAGCAAATTTAACAAGTCTTCGATATCATGACTAGCCAGTGGATCGTTATTGCCTCGACCGTTATAGGCTTCTAGTTTGGTTGCCATAAAATAACAAGGACTCACTAATTGAATAACCGTTCCATCACTCAAGGCGAAAGGATTAGCCGACTCAAGCGCATCTGCATACCAACGATTACTGAATCCAAGAATGCTGGCATCATCAGGCATAAAATCAACTTTTAGTTCGCCCAGTCGCATACGGCAGATTACTTCGTCTTCAAGATTAATGGTAAACCCTCTGGCTTTTAGTTGCTCTTGAAATGTCAACCATTGAGGATAGCCAATAACACGAGTAATCAGATCAACATCATCTGTGTAACGAATCGCTTCTTGGGTGACTTTATCAGTGACCAGTAATCCAGTGGCACAACCACCCACAAAGGCTACTTGTTGTAGTAATTGAGAGCCTAATGCTTTGGCTACCAGTATTAACATAGCTTCCAGATCGTTATAGCGGTTCATTCACGCAAACTCGCTTCCAGTTCTTGCTTGGCAATCGCTATTTCACGAGCATCACCGAGCCGAATGGCATCAATGAGCGCCATATTTCTATAGAGCTTTGCATCCTGTCTGGCCGCATAAGGTGCAGTTTTATATAACGGCGCAATAATCTGGCCTTTATCCGTCCCTTCTGCATCCGGCCAAACGTAATGGTACTCCGCTATTGAAGAAAGTAACCCTGATAAACCAGGAGCCTCAAAACCGGTGCTTACACCCCGCCCTACAGCGCCTGGCTTGGCCGGAAATACATAACGCAAACCACTGACAATAAATTCCAATAAGGCTTTGCTATTAGTTATGGGCAATTGGTTTTTACGGTCAAGCTTGGCAAGGCCCACCTCAATACTTCGGTTTAGGGAGGCACTAACTTCTGTTTTGCTGATACCGGTCGCGGCAGCTAATGCACGAACACTGAAATCCTCAGATTTTACACTGTCACTTTTGTGTAAGCTGTCCAGCTTTAATAGAATAAGAATATCCTGGCTTTTCATCATAGATTTTAGTTATCAATCTTTTGTCGTCCTCTGTCCTGGGACAAAGGACATCCAATGACTTCGTACTATAGACTTATGAAGCTATTTATTCAAGCGCTATTCTTATAGAGCATTTGTTTTGTAGGCTGGGTTGAGTGGATAACGAAACCCAGCTTTTCCAACATGCTGGGTTTCGCTATTGCTCAACCCAGCCTACATTTTTAATTTATTGCCCTTAAACCTAGAAAATCAAGCATAAAGCAGTTTTTCCAAGTCTTTAATAGCTTGCTGGTATTGCGCTTTGCCGCCAAAACCTTTAATGATTTCTAACGGTCTTCCCATTTCTGTAAAAGGCTGTACTTTAAGAACTGAGACATCTTCAATCGGGCTAATGCCTTCATCGGCATATTTTTCTAATAAAGCTTCCAGCACTTTTTGTGCTTGCGTGCCATATTTAGTGAAAACATCACGTTTACGGACTTGATCTACTCGTTCTTTACGGGTTAATGGGGGTTGACCGTAAACCACATGACAAATCAGATCAAAAGCTCCGTAGTCTTTACCTACTTCTGCTTCTAAGGCTTGCCAGATAACCCCTTGTTCTTCCAGTTCTTGAATAACTGCTTGTTTTTGTTCTGCATCATTCCATTTACGCAGAAACTCATTGAGGGTGGCATATTCTTGCTTGACCGCTTTACGGGTGTAGTCTTTGAGTGATTCGGTAATCAGTTTTCCATCACTGCCGATATATTGCACCCGTTCTGAGATAATATTAACAGGGACACCTTTTACGATATATTTTTTAACGGGTTCGCCTATTCCTTCGTCGCCACCATCTAGCCCGCCTTGTCCTTCTGGGTAATAACTGCCTGAACCGTCGTCCCCATTATCTTCTTCGTCTTCTTCTGGTGGAATGGTAGATTCTCCCCCATTGGGAATAAAAATCACTTCTGCTTCGCCATCAAAATCCTCATCGGCAAAAAGTTCGGTGGCTTTTTTGAAATCCATAATGGTAAACCAGAGCTTGTCGTAGTCTTCATCTATGCGCGTACCACGACCAATCACTTGTTTAAATTTGGTCATGGATTGAATACGTTGATCTAGTACGATTAATTTACAGGTTTTTGCGTCTACGCCGGTACTCATTAACTCAGAGGTGGTGACAATCACGGGGTAGGCTTGTTCTGGATCAATAAAATTGTCCAGCTCTGCTTTGCCTTCGGTATCGTCACCGGTGATTTTCATGATGTATTTGCGGTTTTTGGCGACTTGTTCCGGGTTCTCATTGACCAAGGCTTGGCGCATACGGTTGGCATGGTCAATATTCTGACAGAAGACAATGGTTTTAGCCATTGGGTCGGTGGCTTTTAGATGGTCGCTGATGATTTTGGCGATTAACTGTGTGCGTTCTTCAATAACGATAGTTCGATCAAAGTCTTGCTGGTTGTAGATACGGTCAGCTATTAATGCCCCGTTTTTATCGTATTGTCCTTTTGTGGGTCGCCACCCTTGCAGGTCTTTATCTAAATCAATCCGCACGACTTTATAGGGTGCTAAAAAGCCATCGTCTATGCCTTGTTTAAGGGAATAGGTATAAACTGGGTCACCAAAGTAAGTTGAGTTAGAAATGTCTTCTGTTTCTTTTGGGGTGGCGGTTAAACCAATGTGGGTGGCTGTGGTGAAGTAATCAAGTATTTCTCGCCACGCGGAGTCTTCTGATGCACTCCCTCTGTGGCACTCGTCTATAACAATTAAATCAAAGAATTCTGGGGAAAAGCTTTTATATGCTTTTTGCGCTTCGTCTGGACCTGTAATGGCTTGATACAGTGATAGAAATATCTCATAAGAGGTATCAACTTTGCGCCCTGTAATTTTGGTCATTGCTGAACCGAAGGGTTTAAAGTCATTGGTTTTTGTTTGGTCTACCAGAATATTACGATCTGCTAAAAACAAAATACGTTTTTTAATGCCAGCTTTCCAGAGTCGCCAGATAATTTGAAAAGCGGTGTAAGTTTTACCTGTGCCTGTTGCCATCACTAAAAGCACACGGTTTTGTCCTATAGCAACGGCTTCAATTGTTTTATTAATGGCGTGCATTTGGTAATAACGGGGAGATTTACTACTGCCATCTTCGTAGTAATCTTGGGTAATGGTTTCTAACTCTTGCGCTTGGTAGCCTTTCCATTGCAGGTATTTTTGCCATAGCTCTGAATGGCTGGGAAACTCATCAAGAGTAAGTTCTGTTTCTACCTTTGAATATAGTCCCGTTTTGTCGTGAAAGATAAAACCATCACCATTGGAGCTAAAGATAAAAGGGGCTTCAAGCAGATCAGCATAAGATAAGGCTTGTTGCATACCTGCTGCAATAGATAAGGTGTTCTTTTTGGCTTCAATAATAGCCAAGGGCAGGTTGGGTTTGTGGTAAAGCACAAAGTCAGCGCGCTTACCTTTGCTTCGCATGCCCATTTGCCCACGGACAATAACACGACCCGCAGTTAAGGTGACTTCTTCACGAACTTGGGTATGGATATTCCAGCCAGATTTTTTTATTGCAGGTAAGATGAATTTGGTACATATATCTCTTTCCGTTAGCTGTTTTTTATCCATGATTTGTTTATGCTGTTGAAATATATTTTGTTTTTATATAGATAGTAACTATAGCACCTCCTATAAAAATGAGAGTAAAGTACCTGCTAAATATTTCATCCTTGTCATTAAGCTGTCATATTTTCTCGGCACAATAACCAGACTTCAAAACATATCAGAGAATTAATATGAAAGTTTCTTTTCAAATGAAATCATTAGTTGTAGCGCTGGGTTTTGCCTCAGCAGCTGTATTGAGTGGTTCTGCGATAGCCGTTCAAACAGTGGATGAAGGTGTTCCCGTATACCAGAAAGCCAGCGGTATTTCAGGCAATCTTTCTAGTGTTGGTTCGGATACCTTGGCTAACCTGATGACTCTGTGGGCAGAGGAGTTTAAAAGAACTTATCCGAATGTCAATATTCAGATTCAGGCCGCAGGGTCTTCTACCGCACCTCCGGCTTTGACGGAAGCCACCTCTAATCTGGGGCCTATGAGTCGTAAAATGAAAGATAAAGAGCGTGATGCTTTTGAAAAGAAATATGGCTATAAACCGACTGCCATTCCTGTCGCTATTGATGCCTTAGCAGTTTATGTTAACAAGGAAAACCCCATTACAGGTTTAACTATTCCACAAGTTGATGCGATTATGTCTTCAACCCGTAAATGTGGGCATGATGTCAACATTATAAGCTGGGGTCAGGCAGGTTTGGCTGGGTCGTGGACTGATAGATCTATACAATTATATGGTCGTAACTCGGTTTCTGGTACTTACGGTTACTTCAAGAAAAAAGCTTTATGTAAAGGCGATTTCAAAAGTAATGTCAATGAACAGCCGGGTTCTGCATCGGTCGTGCAGTCAGTCACTTCATCAATGAATGGTATCGGTTATTCCGGTATAGGCTATAAAACTTCAGGGGTAAAAGCGGTACCTTTGGCAAAAAAACCAGGTGGTGATTTTATTGAGGCAACGCCTGAAAATGCTGTTTCTGGATCATATCCCCTGTCGCGGTTTCTATATGTTTATGTCAACAAACAACCGAATAAACCATTAGCCCCGCTGGAACAAGAGTTCTTTAAAATGGTGTTATCGAAAACGGGTCAACAGGTTGTCATAAAAGACGGTTATATTCCTTTGCCGGCTAAAGTCGTTGATAAAGCATTGCTAGCCATTCAGTAATTATCGAAGTATAACGCTATGTGTCCACCGGCTCAAAAAGAAAACAGCATCAGCCCCCATTATCAACAATGGCGTTTAATTAAGGATAAGATTGCCGAGTATGGTGTTGTAGCGGGTGGACTGGGAGTGATTGCGGCCATTGTGCTGATTTTCTTTTATCTGCTTTATGTGGTTTTTCCGTTGTTTATTGCTGCAGAAACTAAATCAGTCAGTCAATATGAATTGCCTGAAAAAATGCTAGGGCAGACAGTTTTTCTGGCAATGGAAGAACAGAATGAAATTGCGGTTAGATTTACCGATACCGGTACAGCGGTTTTTTTCGGTGTTGCTAATGGTGAAACCATCGCCATAAAGAATATCCAAATTCCCGATCAAGCAGAAATTGTCAGTTTTGCCCACGGCAGTTTTGATAAAGGTACTGTAGTTTACGGCCTGTCTGATGGCAGAGCAGTAGTTGTCCGGCATCAATATAAAGTCAGCTATCCTGATGATGTGCGATTGATTACACCGGAGCTAGAATATCCCCTAGGGGAAGAGCCGATCCTATTAGATCCGGAAGGACACGCATTAATTCAGCTTACGATTCAAGTCAACGAGGAGCAAGGTACACTCGTAGCAAAAACTTCTGATAATCGAGTCTTATTAAGCAGTTTTGTGCAAGAAGAATCCATGTTCGATGATGATGTGGCTCTGGAGCGTACTGATGCAACACTGGATGTGACTGCAATCGATATTAATTTTATGTTGCTGGATAAAGAGCAACGTAATCTCTATCTGGCTAGTGAAGATGGCGATTTAAGTGTGGTGGATGTCAGGGATAAAGCTCAACCCGAGTTCAAACATAAATTGGAGGTGTTGGCACAAGGTGACCGGATTACGGCTATAGAATTTTTGACCGGTGATCTATCCTTGTTAATTGGCGACAGCAGCGGAATGGTATCGCAATGGAGTATTGTGCGTGACGAAAAAGGCCGTTCCAGTTTGCAAAAAATAAGAGCATTCAAAGTTTCTGATCAAGCCATAGGCTCAATTGCTCCAGAACAACGGCGGAAAGGGTTTATGGCTGCTGATGCTAGTGGCTATGTTGGTATTTACCACTCAACGGCAGAAAGAGAGTTAATTCGTGAGAAGGTCAGTGAGGCTAGGCCTGCCGCCTTAGCCTTGTCGCCTAGAGCCAATGCATTTTTATTGCAGTCCGACAGCGGGACAGTCGACTATTGGACTGTTGAAAATGAACACCCGGAAGTCTCAATGGCTTCGATATGGCAGGAAGTTTGGTACGAAAGCTATCCCAAGCCTGATTATATCTGGCAGTCTTCTTCAGCCAGTAATGATTTTGAACCAAAAATGAGTTTGACACCTTTGGTGTTCGGTACTCTTAAAGCGGCCTTTTACGCCATGCTGATGGCCGTGCCACTTTCCTTAATGGGTGCTATTTACACAGCTTATTTTATGGCACCTCGTATGCGCCAGTTAGTCAAACCCAGCATAGAAATTATGGAGGCTTTGCCAACTGTAATCTTGGGTTTTCTGGCCGGTTTGTGGTTGGCGCCATTTGTCGAAGACAATCTGGTCGGTATTTTCGCTTTATTGATGGTTGTGCCTCTGTGTGTAATCGCGTTTGCCTATCTATGGCAATTTCTTCCTAAGTCTATTCGCCATAAAGTTCCTGAAGGCTGGGATGCCGCATTGTTGATTCCGGTGATTATTTTAAGTACCTGGCTGGCTTTTTTTCTTAGTCCCGGTATTGAGACGTTCTTTTTTAATGGCGATGTGCAGGTCTGGATGAAAAAAGAGTTCGGTATTGGTTACGATCAGCGCAACTCGGTAGTTGTTGGTTTGGCAATGGGCTTTGCTGTGATCCCAACGATTTTTTCTATAGCCGAGGATGCTATTTTCAGTGTGCCGAAACATCTGACCACTGGATCGTTGGCTCTTGGCGCTACACCCTGGCAAACTATGACCCGCGTAGTCTTGCTGACGGCCAGCCCTGGTATATTCTCTGCGGTGATGATTGGTTTCGGACGTGCTGTCGGCGAAACCATGATTGTACTGATGGCGACTGGCAATACACCCATCATGGATTTAAGTGTCTTCCAGGGTATGCGTACTCTAGCAGCCAACATTGCTGTGGAAATGCCTGAGTCAGAAGTGGATAGCACGCATTACCGGGTTCTGTTTCTGGCTGCACTGGTATTATTTATGTTTACCTTTGTTTTTAATACCCTGGCGGAATTGATTCGTCAAAATCTGCGTCAGAAATACAGTTCATTATGATTAACGGATGGTTTAAAAGTGGGTCTCCGTGGGTATGGCTGAGTGCAGCAGCAGTCAGTATAAGTCTAATTTTAGTGTTAGGTTTACTGGTTTTAATAGCGGTTAGAGGACTGGGTCATTTCTGGCCAGCTGATATAGCCGAATATCACTATAAGGATCAAGCAGGTGTAAGCAGTGTCATCGTGGGTGAAGTGGTTGATAGCAGTTTAATGCCAGCTTCGCAGGCTAAAGAAGCAGGGTACCAGATTCTGAATGATGCTGAATATATGGAACAACGCCTGATCAAAACCGGTAACCGCGATATTACGGGCAGTGATTTTCGCTGGATTCAGGCACAGCATATTCAACAACAAAGCTACCCTGAGGATTTAATTGTTATTGAGAGACGAGAATGGGGGAATTTTTATGGCCGCCTGCTTTCGGTAAAGGAAAATGGTCAAATCATTGCTGAAGGAGGCAAAGCCTATGAGGTTGTGCAGGAGAGAATTGAACAGGCTTTGGCTATGCATGATGAAATCGAACAGTTGCAGAAACATGAAGTCGGCGCTATCAACTATAGTCTGGAGCGTTTAAGGCTAAAACAGCGCAGTCTGGAATTGAAAGATCAATGGAATGATATCGCAAAAAAACAATTTGCGGCGCAAAAAACCGAACATAAAAAGTCCTACCAGGTGTTGCAACAGCAGTTAGCAGGGTTATATCAGAAAATCAGAACAGACAGTCTGGTTGCATCAGATGCCAATGATCAAACGATTGAAATCCCCCTGGAAAAAGTAGTTCGTTTGATACGACCTAATGAGATGAATGTAGCGCATAAATTGCTGGAATATATTGTTAAATTTTATAGCTTTATTGCTGATGATCCTCGGGAAGCCAATACTGAGGGGGGAATCTTCCCTGCTATTTTCGGTACCGTTATGATGGTGATGTTGATGGCTGTAATTGTGACACCTTTTGGTGTGATTGCAGCGATTTATTTACGTGAATATGCGCCACAGGGTTTTGTTACCCGGATGATCCGTATTGCTGTCAACAATCTTGCGGGTGTACCATCAATTGTGTATGGGATATTTGGTCTGGGTTTTTTTGTATACATTCTTGGCGGTAATATTGACCAGCTGTTTTATCCGGAAGCATCCCCCGCACCGGTATTTGGTACACCAGGTTTGATGTGGGCTTCTTTAACATTGGCATTGCTGACTTTGCCGGTAGTGATTGTTTCCACGGAAGAAGGTTTGTCACGTATTCCGAAATCTATACGAGAAGGTAGCCTGGCGCTGGGTGCGACAAAGGCTGAAACGCTATGGCGTACAGTTTTGCCGATGGCCAGCCCAGCTATGATGACCGGCTTGATTCTTGCGGTGGCTCGGGCAGCAGGTGAGGTGGCTCCGCTAATGTTGGTGGGCGTTGTAAAACTTGCCCCAACCTTACCGTTAGATGGTAACTTTCCGTTTTTGCATCTGGATCGGAAATTTATGCATTTAGGTTTTCATATTTATGATGTTGGTTTTCAAAGCCCTAACGTGGAGGCAGCCAGGCCACTGGTTTATGCTACATCGTTACTGCTGGTGATGGTGATTATCGGCCTGAATATGTTCGCCATCAGCATCAGAAATCACCTGCGGGAAAAATACCGTGCTCTAGAAGGTTAAAATGATAATGACAACAGAACAAACGCGCACTCATGCGATAGATATTAATGCGCTTTCACGAAAGGAAAAGACGCAAGATAAAGTAATAGAAACTTGTTTGAAGATTGAAAAACTAGATTTATATTATGGAGAAAATCAAGCTTTGCACGGTATTGATATGGAGATACCCAAAAAAAAGGTAACCGCTTATATTGGCCCCAGCGGTTGTGGAAAATCAACCTTGTTACGTAGTATCAATCGAATGAATGACTTGATCGATTCAGTCAGAATTGAAGGAAAAATTTTATTGGATGGTGAAGATATTTACGATAAATCCATCAATGTAGCTGAATTGCGCAGGCGAGTGGGAATGGTATTTCAGAAGCCCAATCCTTTCCCCAAATCTATCTATGAAAATGTTGCTTATGGCTTGAGAATCCAAGGTATCAATGATCGGCGAACCCTGGATGAAACAGTAGAAAAGTCTTTACGCAGCGCCGCATTATGGGATGAAGTTAAAGATCGTTTAAATGACAATGCGCTGGGAATATCCGGCGGTCAACAACAAAGGCTAGTGATTGCCAGAGCAATCGCTATCGAGCCAGAGGTTATGTTGCTGGATGAGCCGGCTTCGGCACTGGACCCGATTTCAACCCTGAAAATCGAGGAATTGATTAATGAATTGAAAGAAAAATATACCATTGTTATTGTCACTCATAATATGCAGCAGGCCGCACGGGTTTCTGATTACACGGCTTTTATGTACATGGGAGAATTAATTGAGTTCGGTGAAACCACTGGATTGTTTACCAATCCGGCAAAAAAACAAACCGAAGATTACATTACCGGCAGATACGGATAAAAGGTACTGACTATGGATAACAAAAAAATTGGCCAACATATTTCCCGTCAATTCAACGAGGAAATGGAAAATATGCGGAACAAGGTCCTGACCATGGGCGGCCTTGTCGAACAACAGATTGAGCAGGCCGCCGAGTCATTTATGAGTAGCGACCTGGGATTGGCCGAAAAAGTGATTTTGCAAGATGATCAAGTGGACAAACTGCAAATTGAAATTGATCAGGAATGTACCGAAATTCTGGCAAAAAGGCAGCCGGCTGCTTTTGACCTGAGAATGTTGATGGCGACAACAAAAATTATTACTGACCTGGAGAGGATTGGTGATGAAGCGGCCAGAATCGCCAAAATGACGATTCGATTGGATAGTACTGAATACTATCATGATCAATATCATGAGATTCGGCATTTGCTGGAAATGGTAAAGGAAATGTTACACGCATCACTGGATTCTGTTGCCAGAATGGATGTCAATGATGTGGTGGCCATAGCCAGCCAGGATCAAAAAGTAGATCATGAATATGGCAGTATCATTCGCCAGCTAATCACCCGGATGATGGAAGACCCCAGAAACATTACCCGAGCACTTGATGTTCTGTGGACTGTGCGTTCACTGGAGAGAATCGGTGATCATTCTGTGAATATCTGTGAGCATGTAATTTATATGGTAAAGGGTAAAGATGTCCGTCATATCAGCCAGGATGAGCTGGAGAAGGTGATGGAAAAATAATGGGGAGATGAATTTCGCAGATTCTTATGCGTCTCAGAGCATCACTGCCATTGAGTTAAGAAAATTGAAAAATATGTAGGCTGGGTTGAGTGAATAACGATACCCAGCTTTTGGGTGGTGCTGGGTTTTGCAATTCGCTCAACCCAGCCTACAAAAGATGAGCAATCTCTTAACTCAATGCGAACCTTTACTCAATCACATCCAATATTTCTTGCCACAATGCCTGAAATGCTTCTAATGAACGCCCCTTATTTACATATCCACCCAGTGGCATACGTTCCCACCCCATACGTTCAATGTCACTGGCATAGGGAATAATGCTGTGCAAAATATCAGGATGCTTTTCCATTAAAGTTTCCATGATTTCCCTGTGCATTTTTTTACGTCTATCCGCCATGGAGAAAAAAGGAATTAATCTAAGATGTTTTAACTTATTATCTTTAATGTACTTCTTTAATTGCTCTAAGGTGCGCAATGACAAAGTTGTGGGGATAATCGGTGACAACAATATTTCAGAAGCTTCAAAAATAGCTTCCGATAATAAAGAAATATTGGGAGGGCAATCAAGGATGATAAAGTCATATTCTTTAGTCAGTGGCTTTAGCAGTTTTTTTAGGCGTTGGGTGGGTTTTTTACGCGCATCCAGCACCAAATCCAAATTTCTAAAAGAGAAATCTGCAGGCAACAAATCCAGGTTCTCGAAATCTGTTGCTTTAATTAAACCATCCAATTCGCGATTACCCGCAATAAGCTCTTTACTGCCCCCTTTTACTTTAGGTTTAACTCTAAAATAATAACTGCTTGCACCTTGTGGATCCAGATCCCAAACTAGTGTTTTATAATTTTTTTGTGCTGCAATAAATGCCAGATTCACTGCTGCCGTTGTTTTCCCTACGCCGCCTTTGATGTTATAGGTTGCAATTATTTTCACTGTATTATGCCTTATGCGCGAATAAGTATTTAAAAATGGCCTGGTTTTTTGGTTGCTCAAAAACAGCAAATTGAGCTGCAAAATCATTGCGAGCTTTATTTTTCTTAGTATCTAAATATTGTACTAATACTCCCATAGCTAGAAAAGTATTCGCCGACACGTTATTTTCCATCATTTCTACACTAAACTTTTTTAACTGAATTTCTTGTATTTCATAATCTTGAAAATCACCTAATACCAACTGGAAATTTTTCAAAGCTTTGATCAGCGTTTTTATATCAGCTTCAGGGTAAAAGCTTTGGAAAAATTCCATTAAGTAACGTAATTTTTTACAGGTTTTTCTTAAATCATGTAATGCCTCAGCGGGGGACGATTCTTTGATGGCCTCACCTTCTTTTAGTACACGTTTATAAACTTTCCAAATCCGCTGATCTGCCTGTTGTTTAATTGTGAGTTTCTTCCCTTTTTCCTCTATGGGTTTTTTTAAGTATTGCTCCCAGGCAGTTAATTGTTTGTGGTATTTAGAGCTTTGCAGTTTTTCTGCTAACTCTTTTTGTGCGTGAACCTGCTTTTCTTTAAGAAAGGGATATAAAGGGGTAATATCTTCTCGTAATGAGAGAGGTATAGCCGCTTTATAGCCGTCATAATTCAACAAATAAACATCTAAATCGCGTGTCGGGCCTGTAATTTGTCCTAGCCATGCAAAAAAGGCTGAATGCTTCATGATTACTGACGATGGCAAGATGTTTTTCATCTGGTTTAAACAGGCGCGGGTTCGCCTGACAGCGACACGAAAATCATGTAAAAATTCAGTGTCTGTATCAGCAATGGTTCCGGCTTCATTGACTTGCATGGCTTGTAACAGATGGCGAAAAATAACTTTGCTCGCTTTATCAGCCCGCATGTCTGGTTTCAATTTTATGACTACCTTGGAACTATAGTCTTCAGGTTTTCGACGCTGTTGTTTGAGTGCTGCATTTAAAACGGTACAACGAGTTGGTTTGAGTGCCAATGATTGTTGTAAAAGCGTACTGATTTTTTGAGCGGCTTTCCCATAACCTTTTAGTGGTTGTAAATGAATGCGATTTGTTAAAGATTCATACTCATCAACTTGAAGGCGTAAGATGATTTTTTGGTCTTTATTGAAAACATTGACACGATAGACTTCAGAAGGTATTTGGGTTAATGGCAATAATGCTCGCATTTCCAATTGCGATTCTAAACTTGTTTTTAATGGTCCTTTAGGAAATCGGCCGCTAAAACTTGGGATGTCTTGCATTTCTTGCAAAGCAATCAACTCACCACTGTTCCGGTCTATCAGTTTTAAATTTGATGATGTTTGTGAATGACTAAATTCACAGATCATATCTGCATTGTATAGTCGCCAGTCAAAACTATCGTAAAAAGTTGTTATTGTGTGTTGTTGAGTGGTTATTTGAAAATCAATTTTTTTACTTAACTGTGCTAAAAACTTTTTAGCCGTTAAATTTTTAGGTAATTCAAAGTGTAAAGGTATGGTTGTCATCGTACTTAATATGATTTATTCAAGCCACTATTCATAAGCCAGAATAATGAACAGTGCTAGATAAATTGAAGGCGTATTCTTTGTGTTTTTCATGTTAACAAGCTAACTAGTTCGCGTCTATAAATAGCCCTATTCTACGGATCCTATTTCCAGTGCGCATATTTTTGTTCGGAAATTGAAAAAAATTCAGGGTGAACGCTATCGATTTGCCTACGTGATCCTCATCGCTACATAAATTCCGTGTTTTGGGCAA
>JAUXDP010000067.1 GCA_030618325.1 Methylococcaceae bacterium
TGTCTTCCTAAGAACGACATGGCTACATCCGACTTGAAATATGCATGACTATAGAGCCTAATGCGGGGTGATTTTCAGGTACTTCTGGCATCAATCGGGAAAACAGGGGGGTTAAACCCCGTGTTAGTAGATCAATAAAACCACTCCGCTCACCAATCCGCATAATACCAAGCCATAAGGCAAGTACACCGGTTAAGCCTAGAGAGATTTCAAAAGCAGTTTTTGCCATTTTGAACATGGCTGTGATAATTTGCGCAAAAACTTGTTGGTCGCCCAGAAACAGTAGCTTAAAAGTAGCCGTCAGAAATGCGGCGATAAAAAAGAAAATCCAGATAATGTTTAGCACATAGGGATTATCCTAGATATTTCAGGCAAAAAAAAGGGCTATGAAAATCATAGCCCTAAGTAAGGATTGTTTTTCGACTAAAGAGGGAGGAAAGTCATGATAATAAAAACAATCTCGAAACAAATTATGGCAGAAGAACTGTCACAAAAATGAGAATCTGTTCACAAAGTGGGAGATTACTCTATTTTATTTGCTAAATCTTCAGCATAGCCCGTATATTCTCGAGGTGTTAAGACTAATAAAGCACTTTTTGCATCCTCAGGGATTTCCAGTTTTTCAATAAAACCCTGTAAATCTTCTATTTGGATGCGTTGACCGCGAGTAAGTTCCTTCAATTTTTCATAAGGTTTTTCTATCCCGTATCGGCGCATGACTGTTTGTATGGGCTCAGCCAAGACTTCCCAGTTGCTATCCAGGTCTTTTTCCATGGCTTCAGTGTTAATTTCCAATTTGGAAATACCTTTCAAGGTAGCCTGAATGGCAATACTGGTATGGGCAATGCCGACACCTATATTTCGTAATACTGTGGAATCTGTTAAATCTCGTTGCCAGCGAGAAATAGGTAATTTTTCAGCCAAGTGAGAAAATAGGGCGTTGGCAATACCTAAATTTCCTTCGGAGTTTTCAAAATCGATCGGATTAACTTTATGTGGCATCGTTGATGACCCCACTTCACCAGCCACCGTTTTTTGCCGAAAATAGCCTAAGGATATATAACCCCACATATCACGGTCAAAATCTAACAAAATGGTATTGAAGCGGCTTAACGCATGGAAATATTCAGCAATATAATCATGGGGTTCGATTTGGATAGTGTAAGGATTAAAGTGTAGACCTAACGATCTTACAAAGTTTTTGCAAAATTGTTCCCAGTCAATTTCGGGATAAGCGACACTATGGGCGTTATAGTTACCCACAGCACCATTGATTTTGCCCATGAATTCTATAGTTTCCAATTGATCCTTCTGACGCAGTAATCGAGCTGCAAAGTTGGCAAATTCTTTACCCGCTGTTGTAGGTGTGGCTGATTGACCATGAGTACGAGAGAGCATGGGTTGTGCAGCAGTTGTTACCGCAATTTTTTTTATGGCAGCAATACAGTCTGTTATTTGACTAGTTAATAATAATCGTCCTTCCATTAACATCAAACCGTAAGACAGGTTGTTAATGTCTTCGGAAGTACAGGCGAAATGTATGAATTCATTTACCCTGTTCAGCTCAACATTGTCAGCAAATTTTTCTTTTAAAAAATACTCGACAGCCTTGACATCATGGTTGGTGGTCTTTTCAATATCCTTAATGCTTTGTGCTTCAGCTTCAGAAAATTCACTGATTATATCGTTGAGTTGTTGATTTGCCGATGAGCTTAAAGTAGGTACTTCGGCAATTTGCGGGTCATCTGCCAGAGCTTGCAGCCAGCGAATTTCAACCAGCACACGAAAACGAATCAGTCCGTATTCACTAAAAACAGAACGAAACTCTTCAATTTTGTTGGCGTAGCGGCCATCGATGGGTGAAATTGCTGAAAGGGATGAATGTGACATATTTAAAATAATAATCCGTAGTGGTATAGAAGGTGCGTCGACATTGGGTGATATTTAAGGGTTAGGAAATTTATATAT
The DNA here is from genome assembly GCA_030618325.1 of Methylococcaceae bacterium. Taxonomy (GTDB): domain Bacteria; phylum Pseudomonadota; class Gammaproteobacteria; order Methylococcales; family Methylomonadaceae; genus JALSJK01. The sequence continues at coordinate 1,969 of JAUXDP010000067.1, forward strand.
CGACGTATCCCCTAATGGTCTGGAGAAAGTATAGTTAGCGGGAGCCATAATAAATATATTGGCAGTTTTATGAAAGGCGTCATGAGGGGCAGGAATTGATGCAAGGGCAGTGAAGGGGCTGACGCCTATAAAAACCGCTGTTCCGACGATGGTGGTGATCAAACCTAACGGGCGGTATATCAGAAGATCCAGCGGTATGAAACTTTTATCGTAGTCTTCAGGACGATAACCTCTGGAGCGATATTCTGAGTGATATGGCTTAGAATGATGATGCCCCGAATGATCTGAGTTTGTGTGGTGATGTCCGGAAGAATGATAAGAACCAGAACGATGGGGGTCAGAGTGCTGATGTTCAGAGTGATAAGAGTCTGCATAAGCCGAGTTCAAAAAAATCGCGGTTAGTGACAGAAACAATACAAATGTCATTTTTTTCATTTAATGAAATCTCCTGAAAGCTTTTTAATAACAAAGAAAATAACTATCCAAAACTAGTTTTAGAGAGTTTTTGGAAAAGTCCCTAAGATTGGGATAGTGGTTTGATTGGAATGATAGTCAGACAGTTAGTGAAAGTCCAGTATTTGCTTTCTTAAGGAAGGGAAATAGTTGGATAATGCTAGAATTAGGTCTTTCTATAACACATCTACAGGTATGTAAAAGGTTTAAAACATGTTAGAAATCAGAAGATTCAGTTTGTTGGCTGGATTGATTGTTTTATATTCCTGTTCATCACTCAATGTTAGCGTTGATTATGATCCAGCGGTATCATTTGCTAATTTGAAAACATTCAATTGGGCTCCAGGGACACCAATTAAATCTGGTGATTTCAAGTCAGATTCAAACTCATTCTTACACCGCAGAATTAAAACAGGAATTGGTGGTTGGTTTAATAGCCACGGTTATGAAAAAATAAACAAGGCATTTCCTGATTTTTTGGTGACTTATTCAGTATTGGTGGAGAAGAAAATTCAAATCATGTCAATTGAAGATTATGATGATGGCTACGGCTATTGTGATGATTACGGATGTTACCAGAGTGGGTTTAGTGGATATGAGAGAGAATATGAATACGAATATGATTATTTAACAATAACTATCGATATCGTAAATAGCAAAACAAAAAAACTCATGTGGCGAGGAAAAGTAGGGTATGAAGTTTCTGGTTCAGAAAGCCCGGATACAAAAACAGCTCGAATTGCTAAAGCAATTGATCGTGTTTTGAGGAAATTTCCACCGAGTTGATGAGAATATAGTCTTTTCTAAAGTAGTTAAGGCCCATGTAACTTTACTAGCGACTTTGTTTTTTACGTAAAAAGGTTTCAAAAAATACTTCGCGCTAGAAATGCGCGAAGTATGAACTTGAGAAATTTATTTTTTTCCGCTAATTTTGTCCGCTGCCTCAGTGGCTAAATCTATGCGCTTTTGTGAAGGCGGGTGGGATGAAAAAACACTATCAGAACCACCACTAAGTTCTTGCAGTTTTTGTTGAGCACTTGCGGCAGCATAAGGGTCGCGTCCCAGTTTGTATAAAACTTTGACACCGTATGCGTCTGACTCGAGTTCATCTGATTGTGAAAATTGGGCATTCAGATAATCTTCAGCTATATCACCATAAGCACCCGCTATATGCCCGATTGTGCCATCAGCTGCTGTTAAACCTTCTTTTGCCGCTTTCGCAACATATGCTTTTTTATATTGATAGAGTGAGTGCTCATTAATAACATGACCAATTTCGTGGCCTATGATGGCAACTACTTCATCATCATTCATTAAATCCATTAAGCCTGAATAAATACGAACTGTGCCATCTGGCATTGCAAATGCGTTGATAGCATTTACCAAATACACTTTATAGTTAAATTTTTGCCCATCATAGGTGTGTAAACCCTTTGTTAGTTTCTTTAAGCGTTTTGCATATTTACTGTTTGTAGCTGCAACAGGGGCTTTCTTATCCATTTCTTTAGCAGACAATCTTGCTTCTTGAACTAGTTGTTGCTTAGACACCGAAATGCCTTCAACTAGACTTCCGGCGGCATTAATAGATTTATTGATTTGCGACTGTAAGCAGCCAGTTAAACTGGTCGCTAAAATACTTGCTAGTAATAGTGTTTTTTTATTCATAATAACCCTGTTTTTATAGTAATAATCATTAATTCATTGGCAATGAAGATTGTATTTTTCCAACCCAATAAACCTAGAGGTTTTTGGATATAGGCATAACCCCAGCATTAATCAGGCAAGTAATATTTAACTGTAGAAACCACTCAAATTCTTTTGATGTATGGGTTGTTTTTTTCTCTTGTCCTTCTGCCAAATTGCCCCTGAAAGACGTATTATATGTTACCTAAAGTACTTTGAGAACCGGGTGCAATTTTGTGTGTTTTTTTCTCTGGTTTTTCTTGTGGCCTCCCCGGTCATTTCTGGTTTCATTTATTCTAGTGAAAATAGTTTCAGGTTAATTCTATATTAGAAAAAATAACTTAGATGTGAGCTAGTTCATAGGAGGTTTCGTTGATTAAGTAGATTATTATGACTTGAGACCTTGAGACGGTAAGGCGAAACTATTCTCGATTGGGTTATCAATCTCCTTTGGATTTTGAACGAGAATTTTATTGCAATGAAACTATAAGAACGTATTCAATTCTTGTCAACTAACATACCTATAAATACGATTATAATTAAAATGATAAAAATAATTCCCTCTATTTTAGCTATTACTCTGCTTATTACGGGTTGTGGTAATTCAGCAGAAAAAAAAGTTGATGAAAAAGGAAAAACTATTGCTACGAGCATTTCTGATAGTCAGTTTGAATCAGATGCATTTATAGAAAAATATAACGTCTATATCACTTTTGAAAACTCTTTTAATAAAAGAGTTTATGAGGCATACAATCGCTATTTTGAATGGGCAGATATAGAAAAAGGACCCAAAGAGTCGAGATATATAAGAGGAATATACACCCTGAATGATTTTCAGATAAAAAATCTGGAAAAAGCATTAGCTAAAGAGCCAGAAATAGAAATGATAGACCCTCTTATGCTGGTGGTTTTAGAAAAATCTAAAATATTGAATGAAGTTGTTTTAGAATCAAATGAGTATTATGAAAAAGAAGATTATAAAGATGATGATTTTGCGAAAGGAGAATTGTTACATGGTCGCTTGGTAGAGGCATTTAACAAATATTTTACAGCTTACGATGCAATGAAAGTTGAGTTTGTAGTTTTACAAGGCGAGTTGTTTGAGCATGAGGTAGAAAATTTAAAAAAGAATGGATTTATAATCAGATACAATCTTAAGATGAGCTTGCACCAAGCTGAAGGAATTATAGACACACTTGGAGAGCTTAATGCTACGGAACTTGAAAGCTTAGATGTAAACAAGTTTGATGCTCAAATGACTAAATTTATAACCATTTATGATGATTTAGAAAAACTTGTAAAAGACCAGGCTCAGTTAAAAAAGGAATATGGAGACAATTTTGGTGGGAAAGCATACATTTCTTCTTACATTTATGGCAGTAGAGATTTTATACGTGAGACTAGAAGGCTAAGAAAGCGTATTGAAAAGAACGACTTTAAATCTAGTAGAAATTCAGATAATGGAACCCCTGAGAAGATTAATAATGTCTATTTTGATATGGTAGAAAAATACAATGGAATTCTGGGGTTATAGAAATTTGATACCCAACGTCAGGCTGGTATTCTGTCTCCACTATCCAGATATATCGTCATTGACAACAATACTCCCTCAATGACATGATTCAATTTGTCCTTGCTATTTTTGCAGGACAATATTAACTAGAAAAATAGGAGCAAAAAAATGAATAATAATCCTGAGAATGATTTATCAGTAACATCATCTTCCGCTGGTATTGAAAAAATAAAAGAAATCAAGAGGCTTAGTACGTGGGCTGTTGTTGCATTTGCTATGATCTCATTTGGAATCTATACTTTTTACTGGCTATTTAGTCGCACCAAAATATTGAATAGCAATTTGCCTGAAGACGATCGTATAGCTTCTTGGATTCCAATCGTTGGGATCGTCTCGTTTGCACTGTACTTTATACTATCTATTGTCCCTCCTTTATTTTTGATTTCAACAAACCCTGAGTTAGTATCTATTTTGATGGGTGTAGGAGGAGTTATTGGTCTTGTGTACTTTGTTGTGTTTTTGGTTTGGATATTTAAATTTCGTTCTCGCTTAAATCTACTCAGTGGAAGTACTTCGGGTGAAAAATTATGGTTAGGAGGGGTTTTGACATTCATCTTAAACGTCATGTATTTTCAGTGGAAAATAAACCAAATACACGATTATGGGTGATTAGTAAATTCCGTAGATCAAAAAGGAAAGGACAATGGAGGTATTTACAACTCAGTTCTTTGCTTAATCTTCAGATGAATATTGTCGCTGAGGAGTGCACATTTTTTCAAGTTCTCTCTTGAATGAAGAGAGCTTGCTTGGATTTAGTTTCCATAAACTACAATCTTGTAGTTAACCCTAGTACCTAACAGTTTTTTTACATGCCAGGCAATATGGTGTATAAGGGAAATTCGGTCATTAATTTTGGCTCTTCCCCGCATTTAATTTAGCGCAGCTCTATAAAAATCCTCTTGCTCATCCATTTGTAATCCAAGCTAGACAGTGCCAGTGTGCAGCTAAACGTAAATATAGGCAGCGTTGTTCAATGGTGTGCACAAACTTTGGATGAGCCAGTATGGCATTGATATGATCTACAATCGCTTGTGCGATTATTGGATGTTGTTTAATTATATAAAGCCGTATAAGTAACCCGATTCTTACTTTTATTTGTTCAGGTTTATTTTTTTTAGAAATTGAAAATACAGGGTAAGGATTTTGACTCACAGAGCTTCTCTCTATAGTGTTCAGGTTTTTAAGAAAATAAAGTATTATGAAAGCGCCCTGCTCATATTCGGGTTAATCTTGCCTTGCTGTTAAACAACAGAAACCCGAATAATTACAGATAATCTGGCTACCGTCGTTTCCAGTTTAACCGGCCAAATAAGCCATCTGCCTCATCATTTGGTCCAGCTGTAAAATACAGATAATTTGAATGGCCAAGGCTCTCACCGTTTCCAAAAGCCAAGCCCCATAAACCATCAATATGGACAGATTCACCTAATTCATTACGCAGGTAACCTGTTTGCTCGCCTGTATTCAAATCAAAGGATACCAGCGTACCATCACCAAAATTTCCCAGAATAATCTCATTTGAGAAAGGTCCGAATCCATGCGGTGCGATTGCTAATCCCCATGGTGCATTCAAGCGGTTACTATGCTCAAAAGTACGTATATGATTGCCATTGATATCAAATTCGGCCAAATAGCCTAAACCGGGACCCGCTTCTTCTTCACCAGGTACATCAGTCGTTTTTGCATAGGGAACAAACAGACTTTTTTTACCCGCATATTCAAAATATTGAATGTTAAAAGGAGCATAACCTGTTGGAATGTCGCTTGGCTTGGCAAAAGCACCGACTGGATTGAGAGCAGGAAAAACAACAGGATTAAACTGGGCATCAAATACATCAATACGTTCCAATGCAAAGTTAGCTACATACAACAAATTGCTACTCTCTTCTTGAGTAACAGCAAGTCCTTTATAGACGGATCCCTCATCTCCAGTTGCTGCAATCGTAAAAGATTTCATGCGTTCAGCATTGCTTGAGCCAGTTTCACCCCAGCACTGGATATTGCCATCTTCAGTTGCCACCATGAATTTTCCTGGAGCAGAAATAGGATTATTGCCATCAATAGATAAGCCTTGGCAAGGAAATTCAGATGAGCCATTAAATATTTGGCCGGTGGGGGTGGCTGGGTCATCATGAGTTGCAGGTGCGGATTCTACCGCAATTAAAGCGGTTTCATTTTGAAACAAAGGAATATCAATCGTATCGCCCACATACAAAGAAACGGTACCTGAATCAGTATTTGAAATCCACCAGTGTCCACCTGCACCAGCTGGGCGCAAAGCCAGTCCCCAAGCATTCAGCATATCGGAGTCTTCCAAAGTGGTGCTGTTCCAACGGCGCTCAGTTTTATGCTTATCTACATTATTGCTTACTAAATTACGCTGCATGTAGTAGCCGCGATGTGGATGTAAGTTTTCAGCTGTCGCGGAAGTACTTACTATAAAGTTACATAATAAAGCGACTGATCCCAATAATAAATGTTTGGAGGTACGCTGTTTAAAGTTATCCATAATAATCTCCTATGAGAATAAAAAAAGGTAAAGTAGTGTGAAAATATTTTTTAGGTAAATATTTTACGATTGGAACGGCTTTTAAAACCTAGTGCAATGAGTCCGCTAAAAAATAACGGTAAAGCTGCTGGTACGGGTACTGCTGATAATTGCAATTGATATGCAACCGAGGCAGAAGCAATATCACCATCGACAGCCTCGGACAATGCGCCGATAAACAGGGTGTAGTCACCCGCAAGTAGAATTCCAGAAAAATTCAGATTAGATTTTTTTTCACTGACTATTTGAGAAAAAATAGTGCCTGTAGATGTGTTAATTAATTCAACTTCTGACTCGCCAGTACCGAAGGCATTAATAAAGTCACTGGTATAATTAAAACTGTAATCTGAGGTGAGAGTAAATGCTAAATCTACTACCGCTTCACCCAGTGAAGTAGCATCATTGTCATCTAACGAACTTATCTCGGTATTTGCCGTGCTGGAAGCAACACCCCAAATTTTATATCCATTGAATGTTTGAGCTATGTCCAAGCTTAATACTGCTTGGGAATCGGCTGTTGCAGTTGTGATAGCGGTATTTTTCTTATAGGATGCTTTTGCGATTTGTAAAGGGATGGTGGTAGATGAATATACCCTCCCTCGCCATAGCCGTCATGATCTCCGCTAAGAAAATCATCTACCGAACCTAATATTCCAACTTTAGATAAGTTGCTTGTCATAGTGAGTTGGCTCGCTTGTGCTTGAGTAGCAAATAGAGCTGCTAGTGATAAGGTGAGTAGTAAAATATTTTTAGTCATAGAATTATCTCTTTAAGGGTTAGGTTAGTGGTGTGTTACGAAGACAGGTCTTTAAGCAAAGCCTCTTTAAGCATTGTTTAGAATTTGCATCTAGGCAACGAATGTCTGCTGCGCAAATCTGGCGATTTAAGAATAAGGTGTTCAGTTTTTTTGAGCTGATTTCAAAACGGAGCATTTCAATTTCTTGTTTGTTGTCTGCCTGGTTTTTAGTTTTGAATAAGAAATCCACGAGCAACCAAACTGAAAACGTCCAGCTTGAAAACAAGTCTGCTTCAGCCCTTTTTTCACGATTAATGGATTCAGATACATACATGGGTGAACTCCTATGGAGTAAGGGAAAGAAATTATTTATATTAATACGAATGATTATCATTTGCAAATATTTGTTTCGTCAGTTGCCCTCCAATTATTTCTACTACTTGATAAACTGAGCAAGTGGGTTTGTAGGTGTATTGCAAAAAATATTAAGCTATTGAATACTTGGTAAGTATTTCATCAGTCATGACTAAAAATTAAGCGGTAGCTTTGCGGGTTCTTGAAATGAAGGCTTTTATCCCCCATTTCTTTAGTAACTTAAATATTTAACGAGGATTTCAAATGAGAATGGATAAATTAACCAGCAAGTTCCAGATGGCTTTAGCAGACGCGCAAAGTTTGGCGTTAGGTAAAGACCATCAGTTTATTGAGCCGGTGCATGTGATGATCGCCTTGCTGGAACAGGAGGGCAGCAGTATTAAGCCGTTGTTGACCCAGGCTGGTGTCAATGCTGGATTAGTTAGAACTGATCTAGGCAAGGAATTGGATAATATTGCTACCGTTTCAGGTACGGGTGGTGATGTTCAAATTTCCAATGGGTTATCACAGTTATTGAATTTAACCGATAAATTCGCGCAAAAACGCGATGATAAATTTATTTCTAGCGAGCTGTTCTTACTGGCTGCCTGCGAATCTAAAGGTTCTTTGCAAGATATATTGAAAAAAGCCGGGTTGACAGTTCAAGCGTTAGAAAAAGCGATTGAAAATGTACGGGGCGGTGAAGCGGTTAATGACCCGAATGCAGAAGATCAACGCCAAGCGTTGCAGAAATATACCATTGATCTGACCGAGCGGGCAGAATTAGGCAAGCTTGATCCAGTGATTGGGCGTGATGATGAAATACGCCGAACCATACAGGTTTTGCAGCGGCGCACCAAAAACAATCCGGTATTAATTGGTGAGCCTGGGGTGGGTAAAACTGCTATTGTTGAAGGACTGGCACAACGAATTATCAATGGCGAAGTGCCGGAAGGGCTGAAAAACAAACAAGTACTCTCACTGGATATGGCTGCTTTGATAGCTGGGGCCAAATTTCGTGGTGAATTTGAGGAGCGTTTAAAAGCGGTTTTGAATGATCTTGCCAAACAGGAAGGGCAGATTATTCTTTTTATCGATGAGCTGCACACCATGGTAGGTGCGGGGAAAGCCGAAGGGGCAATGGATGCTGGGAATATGCTGAAACCGGCACTAGCGCGTGGTGATTTACATTGTGTGGGTGCAACCACCCTGGATGAGTATCGGCAATACATTGAGAAAGATGCGGCTTTAGAGCGGCGTTTCCAAAAGGTGTTGGTCGATGAGCCTTCGGTCGAAGATACAGTGGCAATATTGCGTGGATTAAAAGAGCGCTATGAGCTGCATCACAATGTAGACATAACCGATCCTGCAATTATTGCTGCTGCACAATTATCACACCGTTATATTTCCGATCGACAATTGCCGGATAAGGCCATAGATCTGATTGATGAAGCAGGTAGCCAGATTCGGATGGAAATGGATTCCAAGCCGGAAGTGATGGATAAATTAGAGCGGCGTTTGGTGCAATTAAAAATTGAACAGGTAGCTTTAAGTAAAGAGTCTGATGAAGCGTCTAAAAAACGACTGAATATTCTGGAAGATGAAATTGAAGAGTTGGAAAAACAGTTTTCTGATCTTGAAGAAATATGGAAAGCTGAGAAAGCGGCATTGCAGGGTTCGGCTTCCATCAAAGAAAAATTGGAACACGCTCGAAAAGAACTGGAAGTTGCTAGCCGAGCAAATGACTTAACGCGGATGTCAGAGCTTCAATATGGTGAAATTCCTAAGCTTGAGAAGGAGTTAGATTTGGCTTCCCACGCGGAAATGCAGGATATGACTTTGTTACGTAACAAAGTAACTGAAGTAGAGATTGCCGATGTGGTTGCCAAATGGACGGGTATTCCTGTCGCAAAAATGCTGGAAGGTGAGCGGGAGAAACTGTTGCGTATGGAAGATGAACTAGCGCAGCGAGTTATTGGGCAGGAAGAAGCGTTAAAAGCAGTCAGTAACGCTATCCGGCGCTCTCGTGCAGGACTTTCTGATCCTAATAGGCCAAATGGTTCTTTTTTGTTTCTTGGGCCAACGGGCGTTGGGAAAACTGAACTCTGTAAAGCGTTGGCTGAATTCCTGTTTGATACTGAAGAAGCGATGGTGCGTATCGACATGTCGGAGTTTATGGAAAAACACTCGGTTGCCCGTTTAATCGGTGCACCTCCAGGTTATGTGGGTTATGAAGAAGGTGGCTATCTGACCGAGGCGGTCAGACGGAAACCGTATTCAGTAATTTTATTGGACGAGGTGGAAAAAGCGCATCCAGATGTTTTTAATGTATTATTGCAAGTACTTGATGACGGACGCTTGACTGATGGCCAGGGGCGTACCGTCGATTTTAGAAATTGTGTCATTGTAATGACTTCAAATCTTGGTTCTGACCGGATTCAGGAATTGGCAGGCGATGAAAATTATTCTGCCATGAAAGCAGCCGTGATGGAAGTTGTCGGAATGCATTTCAGGCCGGAATTTATTAACCGGATTGATGAAGCGGTGGTATTCCATCCATTGGGTAAAGGCCAAATCAGAGCTATTTCTGTTATTCAGATTGATCTCCTTAAACAACGTTTGCAAGAGCGAGATATTGGTCTGGAAATTTCCGAAGCAGCACTGGATAAGCTGGGTGAGGCTGGGTTTGATCCGGTTTATGGGGCCAGACCTTTAAAACGGGCGATTCAGAATCAATTGGAAAATCCGCTGGCTCAGGAAATTTTGGCTGGTCATTTTGTCGCGGATGACGTGATTAAGGTTGATGTTAGTGATGACAGGTTGGTGTTTAAAAAAGGCTGAGCTGTGTAGATGCTTGGTTCCGCTCTTCAAATGAGAAAATGCGAGGGGTGGAGCTTCATTTAAAGCATCAAATGATGTATTATTTATATGTATCTATTAGAGGCAAGAACTATGCGAACTACATTAAATATTGACGATGATTTACTAGAGTCTGCATCTGTATTAACAGGTGTAAAGGAGAAAACAATCTTGGTAAGGTATGCTTTGAAAGCCTTGATTGCTCAAGAAAGTGCCAAACGTCTTGCCAGTCTGGGTGGTAGTGAACCTGAAATAAAAACTATTCCACGTAGGCAAACGGAAAATGTGAATGATCCTTGTTGATACATCTGTCTGGATTGATCATTTAAGAAAAACTGACACGATATTAGTGCAATTACTGAACAAAAGCCAAGTACTAATACATCCATTTATTATTGGCGAGTTAGCTTGCGGGAATCTACATGAACGCAAACAGATTTTGAGGCTTCTGGAAAA
>JAUXDP010000131.1 GCA_030618325.1 Methylococcaceae bacterium
GCGGTTTCGACTGTTCCATGCCCTGACATCATAACCACAGGACACAGATCCTGATCTTCAGCTACCCACTCTTTTAATAACGAAACGCCATCAGTATCGGGCATCCAGATATCAAGCAAAATTAAATCAGGTTGGCGATTTTTTTTTTGCTTCCGTGCCCCCTCAGCATTTTCAGCCATGACCACCTGATAGCCTTCATCTTCCAGTATTTCACAAACCAGTTGCCGAATGTCCGGCTCATCATCTACAACTAAAATGTATGGGGTATTGGTCTTCATAATATCCAGTTACTTTATAAAAAGCTTTGTATGAGCCAGCCTTAGGCTCGTCAAAGTACCGAAATGGGAATATTTGATTGCCCATTCCTTACAAATCGGATGCTTATTGTATAAGATTTTTACAACACAGAACCTTATCCCGTGAGATTTTATCACTTCGTGCCAAAATATCTCATAAGGCCGGAAGTCGAACAATAAAACCCGCTCCTAGTGTCGTTTTTCTATCAACCCAAATTGCACCACCCTGTTCTTCGACTATTTTTTTAACAATAGCCAGGCCCAAACCTGTACCTTTTGTTTTTGTCGTTACATAAGGATCAAAAACCTTTTCAATATATTCTGCTGCTATACCAGGACCATTATCATGAATGGTAAGTTGCACAAATTTGGTATTCCGCTCATTTATGGTCACCAATTTTATAGTAATTTCTCCATTAGCGGCGACTGCTTCCAGAGCATTTTTCACTAAATTATGTAAAACCTGGCGCATATTGACAGGATCAACCCTGACCAATGGTAACGATTCTTCATGAATCACCTTAAATTTTACCGTTGATTGTAACGTATAAAGCGCCAAAACTTCTTTTACCAGCTTGGCCAAGTCAATATTTTCCCCCTGATTCTGTGCTGGCTTTGCATATTCTGAAAATTCAGAAACCATTTTCTTCATTGCGTCTACCTGGTTGACAATGGTTCGTGTCGAACGCTCCAAAATAGCGGCATTTTTTTCATCCAAATGATCAGCTAACTTAAGCTGCAATCTTTCTGCAGACAACTGAATGGGAGTCAATGGGTTTTTAATTTCATGTGCCAGACGTCGGGCTACTTCGCCCCAAGCAGCATTTTTTTGTGCCTGTATTAAGTCCGTCATGTCATCAATCACCACAACGCCACCAATACGTTTACCTTCGGGAGAGTATAATACCGTTCCCCGACACAATAATTCCTGTCGTCCACTAGGGCCCGAAAAGGCAACGCTTTGTTGCCAAACATCTTCTGATTGTTCAAGTAATGCTTTAATAGCATCTACAAACCCCGACAAATCTGAGTGCTGCTGGGCCAAATCAAGCAACGTCTTGCCGTAAAACCGGTGAAGCCGCGTATGCAAGATAACATTCGCGGCCTGATTAGCCGTTCGAATTTTAAAATCCGCATCGAAACTTATCACACCTGAAGTTAGACTGGAAAGTAATGTTTCCAGATAGGTACGTTGATTTTCGACCTCAAGACTTGCGAACCTGGCTTCATCTCTGGAACCCGCAATTCGAGTCATCATTTCATTAAAAGACTTTACTAGAAAACCTAAGTCATCCTGGCTCATCACGGGGAGCTGATGCTCATAATTTCCTTCGGCAACGATTTGCGTACCTTTTACCAGCTCTTTGATCGGAGCCACAATATTACGGATAATAAGAAAAGCCACCCAAATAGCAGCTAATAAACTTAATAGTAATACCAATGATAATACCAGTGAAAAAGTAATTTTCAATGAGTCACGTAAAAATGTAGTTTCCTGAAATCGAACAAAAGCAAACTCGACTGAATCAGCTAGGTCGGCAATCCTGACGGGGACAGGGTACAGTATTTGCAAATATTGCTTCTGCTCAGATTTAATGGCCACTACAGTCTGAATAACCAGCTCGTCATCCCTAATTGAATCAATACCAACATATCCTTCCCGCATTTTCAGCCTAATAGGCTCAATCGGCAAACTTGGTAAAATCTCACTCGGATTGATACTACCGAATGCTTTTACCCGCCCCCGCCTGGAAAGCAATGTCATCTCTGAAGCCCCCAGTTCTGACCGATAATGTTCCAGATCTAAAATAATCGAAATTTCTGATTTATCACGTAATTTCTCAGCCATTTGTTGCGATTTCCGCAATTGCCAACGCTTCCGTTCATCCAAGGATGTTTGACTTAATTCTAACGCGTCTTCCATGGCTCGATCGATTTCTACATTAAACCAACTGTCGATGCTTTTATGCAAAAACTGCATAGAAAAATAAAATACGATTGTAGCGGGTGCTAGAGACAAAAGCACAAACAATGAAACCATTCGAGTGGTTAATCGAGATCCTGCTTCCCGTTTTTTTAATTGTCGTGTTAAGGAATAAATGTTTATTCCAACCAGAATCAGTAGCGCCACAAAACCCACGCCATTTACCAGCAACAACCAGGAATACATTTGGCTTAAACGGGAAGATTCCTGGGTTGCCGAACTCATAAGCTGCAAAGACAGCAATATCAAACTGAATAAAATCAGTGCCAAGACACTAATGGGTAATTTTATTTTTGTAAGGGCCATTGCAACCAATCACTAGATAACTGCCACTGGGAATCAAAATAAGAAACAGGTCTTAGCGGCAAGGGAAGAGCTTCTCGATCAAACTGAATTTTTAAAGCTGCATAACTATTTTCTGGATTCAATATTTTATCTTGTTGAACAACCATTACATTGCGAATTTCACCCATGGCCTTTAATGCTGAGGCTTGGGAGAAAAAACGTCTGACTTCACCACTAGTTACGTTTTTCACCTGATACATTTTTAACAAAGCATGATAGCGAATCCGATATGTTAAGGAGAAATCCAGCACTTTCTTATCCCAAAAATAAGCCCTTTGCTGATAGAGCTTAAGACGAATATTCCAAACCAGAGAAATACTATGCTGCAAGGCATCCACAGCTAAAGGGCTTAAGTTGAAATCTATATCGGCATTAAGCTTATACCAGTCATTCTCTTGAATTAACACGGCATTTTTTATTCTGGTATCGAATTTTCCAGCATAAACTTGTGTTGGAAGCAGTAAAAACAGGCTTATTACAGCCGGAATTAGGTTAAGTTTTTTGTATCCGTTCAAGGTTATCGGTTATCGGTTATCGGTTATCGGTTATCGGTTATCGGTTATCGGTTATCGGTTATCGGTAAAAATTGTAACCATATATTCATTCTGCGTAGCGTTCATTAACCGTCAACTGATAACCGCGAATTATTACTTTTATTTAGGCAAGCATAATAAAAGCCATCCATTCCTTTTTCACCCGTTAATATCTGCTTCCCATGCTGCCGCTCTATACCCCAAGTTGAATTTATCGGTAATTCTGAGGCATCACTAGTTCGTGATAAAAATGCACTTATCTGTTGTTCATTCTCCTGCTTTAAAATTGAGCAGGTCACATACAACAACATTCCTCCAGGCTTCAACAATGGCCATACCGCATCAAGAATAGATTGTTGTAAATCTTGTAGTTTGCCAATATCATCCTCTCGGCGTAGTACTTTGATATCAGGATGCCTCCTGATTACCCCCATTGCTGAACACGGAGCATCCAGCAAAATTCTGTCAAATTGCTCACCATCCCACCACTGGGAGGGTTGAGTCGCATCGCCGGTAATACAGTCTGCGTTTAGCTTCAGCCTTTGCAAGTTCTCAGTAATACTAAGTAATCGAGAAGCATCAATATCTACCGCAATCAACTTCTTTAATTCAGGTTGCAACTCCAGAATGTGGGTAGTTTTACCGCCAGGTGCAGCACAAAGATCCAAAACACGATGTCCAGGCTTGGTATCCAACAAGCCAGCCGCCAATTGAGCAGCAGTATCCTGAACCGAAACTAATCCTGCCCTAAATTCTGGTAATTGCTCCACAGGAACTGGAGATTGCAAAACAATTGCACTGCTACAAGCATCGGAAATAGTGGCTGAAATACCTACTTCCTGCAAGCGTTGGACATAGGCTTCTGTAGAAATCAATCCCTGATTTACTCGCAAAACCATGGGTGGTTTCTGGTTATTTTCCTCCAGAATTGCATCGACATATTGAGGCCAATCATCCGTTAGAAGATCAACCATCCATTCTGGGTGGGAGCAACTGGCAACTTTATTTTTATTGGCCAAAGCCTCCAGACTCGGTTGTTCCCGTTGATAATTTCTTAATACCGCATTCAATAACCCCTTTGCCCAGGGTTTTTTATTTGCTGCAGACACCGTTTCAGAAACAGCAGCATGCGATTTTACCCGCATGAATTTAAGCTGATATAAACCAATTAAGGCCAGCGCCTCAACTTCTCCATCCTTCAAGGGCTTGCGTAATAGTTGATTGAGAATAAAAATCAAATAATGATAATAGCGCAGGGTTCCATAACAAATAGCTTGAATGAATGCTCGATCCTTGCTGGCGGAAACTTTCGAAAGAGATTTATCTAAGACAACAGGAAGCGATTGACCCTCTTTTATAACCTTATAAATAATTTTTGCAGCGACTAATCTTAAATTCACCAGCAAGTCACCTTTGGAAAAAACAATTGTGAAAAAACATAATAAGTAATTATTCTTGCTCTAAACTTTCCAATTCCTCTTCGGGACCCAGTAGGACAGCAATCCAATAAGTTCTTTCATTATTCTCCAGAATAATTTTAGCTATCATCGTAAAAGGTACTGATAACAACATCCCTACCGTACCGAACATCCAACCCCAAAATGTCAAACTCAGAAAAACGACTAGCGTAGATAGCCCTAGGCCCTGCCCCATTATCCGGGTTTCCCAAACATTTCCTACCAAGGTATTCACAGTAAGATAGCCAAAAACAACCAGCATCGCACTTTCTCCGCCTAATTGAACTAATGCCAAAAGTACGGTTGGGACAGCAGCGATAATAGAACCTATGTTTGGCACAAAATTCAGCATAAAAGCAAGAACCCCCCAAAGCACAGGAAAATCGACATGTAGCAGCATTAACCAAACGGCTATCAAAATACCAGTCACTAAGCTGGTTATAGCTTTAATTCCAAGATATCGATTGATACTATTAATAATAGTGATACTGTGCGCATCAAAACTGCCTCCCCCAAATGCCCGCTTAACCTTGTGCGGCATGGAAAAAGATTCCAGCATTAAAAAAATTACTGTTAATAGTATAAAAAATATATTGGCAAAGGCATCACCCAACCCAGCAAGCATAGTCCCAGCAAATTTCATGACTTTACCTGCATTTAATTCTTTAATCAGGTTCATATCATTAGGTATTGAAATACCCTTCTCATGCAACCAATTAATCAAACCCTCTGTCTGGAATTGTAAATTTGCCTGATAAGCTGGCAGTTCGTTGGTAAATTGATTAAAGGAAGAAAATACGTAAGCTCCCAGTATTGTCATCACGATGATCAACCCTGTTACCACTAACGTAACTGCCAATCCAGAGGGAACACCTCTACGATGCAGCCAGGAAAGTAGTGGCCAACAAACAATAGCTGTAAACAAAGCTAGAAATAGAGGTGTTAATAATGGTGACGCCGCCTTCATGCCTGCAACAATAATTATCAGGCTGGCGACTGTTAGAATTGGATTTTTTGTAGTGCCTACTTGATTCTTAAGCTGGGTCATCTTCTTTTCGACTGACCACATTTAAAGAATGGTCTTGTGGCCATTCATAGAAATTATCTGATTACAAATTGTGATACCCAGTCTCTTCATGTAAAACAATATCCAGACCTTCCACTTCCTCATCAGGACTTACACGAATACCTATAGTTTTTTCAAGTAACTTTAAAATAAGATAAGTAAACAATGCGCTCCAAATTATTGTGACAATAACGGCTAAGGCTTGAACACCCAACTGGCCCATAATTGTTACACCTTCTGGCAAACCTAGCCCTCCCATACTTTTTGCAGCAAATACAGCCGTTAACAAAGAGCCGGTTATACCTCCCACGCCATGAACAGGAAAAACATCCAGAGAATCGTCTATCTGTAATTTACGTTTAATAATTTGCGTTGCATAAAAGCAAAAGAGTCCTGCCACGACACCTATTACTAACGCCCCCATAGGCCCCACAAAACCAGAGGCTGGAGTAATGGTGCCTAAACCAGCCACCATTCCCGTTACAATACCTAAGACACTGGGCTTACCGAATTTTTTCCACTCCAAAAACATCCAGGTTAATGAACCAGCAGCAGCGCCAATATGAGTAACCAACATAGCCATTCCAGCGGAACCATCTGCCGTTAATGCGCTACCGGCATTAAATCCATACCATCCAACCCATAACATTCCTGCACCGGAAACCACCATAGTCATATTGTGAGGTGGCATGGGAGTGGTTGGGAAACCTTTTCTTTTTCGAATAATTAAAGCAGCAACTAATGCAGAAACACCGGCATTAACATGAATCACTATTCCTCCAGCAAAGTCCATAACGCCTAGATCCGCTAGCCAGCCCCCACCCCAAACCCAGTGGCAAACAGGCATATAGACCAGAATCAGCCATAAGCCACTAAACCAGAGCATGGCTGAAAATTTCATTCTTTCAGCGAATGCGCCAACAATCAATGCTGGGGTAATAATGGCAAAAGTCATCTGGAACATAAAAAATACAACCTCAGGAATATCCCCAGTCATACTTTCTATACCCATTTGCAGCAAAAATGCTTTTGAACCGCCACCTATGAATTTTTGTAACGCTCCTCCATCAGTAAAAATAAAGCTATATACTCCCGCCAACCATAAGATAGATACCATGCAAGTAATAGCAAAACATTGCATCAATACAGACAAGACGTTCTTACTTCTAACCAATCCTGCATAAAACAAAGACAACCCAGGAATGGTCATAAACAAAACTAAAGCGGTAGATGTTAAAACCCAAGCAGTATTCGCTTGATTTAATTCCGAAGCGCATGCCAAACCAGGCATTACCAACAGCAATGCAGACAGTAACTTTTTATTATAATTCATAATGTTAAATGCTGATTCCAAAATTAAAAAAGAGCATTTCCCAGCTTATTAATAACAAACTGAAATCTATCTCAATTAAATAGCATCGCCCCCGGTTTCACCAGTTCTAATTCGAATGACCTGTTCTAAATTGGTTACAAAAATCTTGCCATCACCAATTTTCCCAGTATTAGCAGCATTAACAATGACTTCAATGGCTTGAGCCAGCATATCTTCAACAACGGCTATTTCCATTTTTACCTTGGGTAAAAAATCTACTACATATTCAGCACCTCGATACAGCTCTGTATGCCCTTTCTGTCGTCCAAAACCTTTTACTTCTGTAACAGTAACGCCTGAAATACCAATATCAGAAAGTGCTTCTCTAACATCATCTAACTTGAATGGTTTTATTATTGCTGTTATTAACTTCATAGCTTCTCCAACTGAATTAAGGTTTTATATGCTTTTTGAAATTGTAAACTTTCGTGACACATCATATCAAAAAAAATAGTAACTACTCACATTTCCCATCAAGCATGCTCTCCGTACTTGAATTTTTAGCATTAAAGTGGGTCTTTTTTTGTGAAGGGCAAGGCGAAAAAAACACCGCTATAGCTATCTGCTGCAAGTTTTTTCAACGCAGCTATCTGGAAAAAATGGCATACATGGGTGCTGAAAAATCATGTCCGGAGATATAGTTTTTGGGCAAAAAAAAACGGGCGCTAGATGCGCCCGTTTTCAACGTGATAGAAACTAAAACTAACTTTTACCACTATCGGTAAATTCTGGATAAGCTTCCATACCACACTCTGAAAAATCCACACCTCGATATTCATCTTCTTCAGAAACACGTATTCCTATTACCAACTTGATAATGAACCACGTCAACATACTAGCCAGAAAAACGAAGCCGAAGATAGTCGCTATTCCGATCAACTGAGCAGAAAAGGTCGATTCTGCATTAGAAAAACATACCGCTAGCAAACCCCAGATACCCACAACACCATGCACTGAAATCGCACCAACCGGATCATCAATTCTAACCTTGTCCCAGAAGATAATTGCAAATACCACGAGAACACCTGCAACAGAACCAATAATCGTCGCTAACAAAGGATCTGGACTTGCTGGATCTGCAGTAATCGCAACCAACCCGGCTAATGCACCATTCAGAATCATTGACAAATCTGCCTTACCAAATAGCAGGTGAGCAGTTAATAAAGCAGCAACTACACCTCCTGCCGCGGCAGCATTAGTATTAACAAAGACCAATGCCACTACATTTGCTTCTTCAACATTCGAAATAATAAGCTCTGAACCACCGTTAAAACCAAACCAGCCCATCCAAAGTATAAAGGTACCTAGGGTAGCCAAGGGCATATTACAACCAGGAATGGGGTGAATCTCCCCATTAGCAGCATATTTACCTTTTCTGGAGCCTAGCAAAATAACTCCAGCTAATGCTGCACTTGCCCCTGCTAGGTGAACTACACCTGAACCAGCAAAATCATAAAAGCCTAGACCATCCAAAAAGCCACCACCCCATTTCCAATAACCTTGAATTGGATATATAAACCCAGTCATGACTACAGCAAAAAACAAGAATGACCATAATTTCATTCGTTCCGCCACAGCGCCAGAAACAATTGACATCGCTGTTGCAACAAATACCACTTGAAAGAAAAAATCAGCCATATTCGAATAAACAGTTTCGCCATTACTTTTAATGACTTCAGCAGCGGTATTATCACCACCCAATAAAAAACTGATTCCTGGCCAAACGCTATTTACAGCAGCATCCCCTGGATACATAACGTTGTACCC
>JAUXDP010000108.1 GCA_030618325.1 Methylococcaceae bacterium
AAACCACCGTTAAAGTTGAAAGAAATCTGGGCTATACGCATTCGGTTACAATTGTCTAACCGAATTCGTGACCTTGCATTATTTAATTTAGCGATTGATAGTAAATTACGCGGATGTGATTTGGTAAAACTAAGAGTTCTCGATGTCGCTCATCGGCATGAAAGGAGCAGCAGGAAGAATACTCAAGAAAAAAGCACAAGGAATGCGAGGCAAAAGCCAAAAAGAGAAACTGCTTAAAGCGATCAGCTATTTTACCAGCCAGAAAAATCGACAACTATCCTGACATAGGTGGCTTAGCAATGATGGATGAAGCAAGTGTGTGTTTAAAGACTCATCTGCTTATTCAGGCCAACAATGCGGCCACCACGCCGGTCATAAAAATACCGTCAAATGTGCCGGCTCCACCGATTGAAGCTATCGGCGCACCCAGTTGCTTGATGTCTTTCAGGTGCAACATGTCAGCGCCGAGGAGGACGCCCAGTACCCCACTGGTGTACGCCAAGTGGGCGGCTGAAGACGAACCCAGAAGTAAAGCGATAATCACCGAAGACAAAGGCGCCAGAAAGAGCGGCATGCCAATACCCAAGCCAGGGACCGGTTTGGCTATCATGTAACATAACACAGTTATCAAAAAAAGGGCGACAATCAGCTTGACTGGATCAACGAGTCCCATCGCCAAAAAATATATGCACAGACCCACTGGAATGATGCAGCCGCCTAGATTGACTGCTATCACTGTTCGGCCTTCACGGAACGGCAGCGGAAATTGCCAGATGCGTCCCCAAAGAGGTAATTCGATATATTGAATGGGTTTTCGGCTGCGCAAACTGAACAAGGGGATATTGACCATACTGCCCACTAGTGATCCGAATAGTAACAGGAGCGTCATTTCGGGTGATAAGCCGAGTTTTTCAAACGCAATATGCAGAATATGAACCTGTACCAGAGCGAGGAAACACACCATGAAAAGAAAAAACAGTAGCAAAGAAATTGATCGCATCGAAATGATTTTAGGTTGGATGGAACAAAGGTTGATAGTGTCGCATTTAAAGGTCACGGCTTCAAGCAAGGGTGGCTGGAGATAATCCCTCACAGCTTCGACGGGTTTGCTTCAGGCTTCCCTGTTTCACGGTGCAGGGTTACTCGACCTAGTACTCCTTCAATATAAGCTAGAAAAATCAGTTGAAGTATAACAGCCTTAAGGTTCAACATGTCTCATCTGGAAACCATGACAAACTAGAATTTTCTAATTTGAATTAGGATCATTTCAAATGTTCTTTGGAGGGGCTTATGAATGAAGTAAAAATTTGATATCGTTGCCACGCGTTACTGGCATAAATTTGATCAAAACCCGGGGCTTTTGTGGGTGTTTAATATTCCTTGGGAACGAGAATGAAATAACTTGGGCAACTGACGCAGGATTTTTATTCGTATTCAAGGCGTAACAATAGGCACATAGCAAGCTACGTAACTATTGTTACAACGCAGAAGACGGATAAAAAGACAAGTCAGTTGTTCAAGTTATTTCGTGAACGTTTCTTAGGTTTCTAACGCTCTTTTCGACGCCTTTTGTCGTAGGTGTTTTGGGGCACGCTTTTTCGGGTTGATCAGTATCAGTCACCTTCCCGCGTGATTTCACAACAATTAGCCGCCTGATCGAGCTGGTCAGGGATGAGAACAGAACCGGTTACGGGATTGGGCCTAAAGGTCGTGCAGCCTTTCAATCCCAGCTCGAAAGCCTTTTCATACAATGATTGAAAAGAACCAAAGTCAGTATCCCGGGGTACATAAATGGTTTTGGAAATGGCATTGTCAACATAACGCTGAATGACAGACTGCATTTTAAGATGGGTCATTGGTGAAAGCTGCTGCGCCGTTACAAAGGCCGGTGGCAGTGGATCGTTACCTTGCTGTTCGCGCCAGACACGAACAGCATAATCTTCCAGTTCATGCTCCTTATACACTCCGTCTTCGGTGAGCAACCGGCGCCGATAGTGAGCATCGAAAACAGGTTCCAAGCCATTTGAAATATTGTCGGCCAACAGGCTTATCGAACCCGTCGGGGCGATCGCAATCAGATGGCTGTTACGTATCCCACCCTTTGCAATCGCTTTTCTGATTCCTGCAGGAAGGGATTTGACATATGAACCTTGCAAATAGTTATTTTTTTCAAAATATGGAAAAATGCCTTTCGTGCGTGCAAGCTCAACAGAAGTCTTGTAAGCTGTATGACAGATCAACCGCATGGCCTTTGCGGCCAGTATGTAGGACTCATCAGCCCCGTAGCGAACACCTAGCATGATCAGGGAATCGGCCAATCCGGTAATACCCAACCCGATACGTCTCGCACCCAATGCCTGTTGTTTCTGTTTATCGAGAGGGAAACCGGAAACATCGATCACATTGTCCAGCATGCGTACAGCGACGGCAGTCGTCGCTGCAATGCCGTTGGTATCAAAATGGGCTTCCTCGCTAAATGGCTTGATGACGAAGCGTGTAATAATAATCGACCCAAGATTACAGGCGCCGTAGGGGGGTAATGGAATTTCTCCACAGGGATTGGTCGTAGCAAGGCGTTCCCGGTACCAAAGATTATTGGCACGATTTATCCTGTCGATAAACAGGACGCCGGGTTCGGCATAGTCGTAAGTCGCCCGCATGATCCGTTGCCAAAGCACACGGGCGGATACAGTACGTATTATCTGGCAGGGAACGGCTTCTGGATTTACGGACCAGCGCCGCATGAGGGTATTTCCGCCGGTTGCCGTTTCATTATCACCCGATTGGTCCACCGGAAACACCAGCGGCCATGGGTCATCGCTCTGAACAGCCCGCATAAATTCATCTGAAACCAGTACAGATAGATTAAAATTACGGAGTTCGGCGCGGTTGCGCTTAGCGTCGATAAACGCTTCGATGTCAGGATGATCGCAGCGTAAGGTTGCCATCATGGCGCCTCGTCTGGCCCCGGTCGATAACAGGGTTTCGCACATGATGTTCCAGATCCGCATAAATGAGACCGGACCTGATGCGATGCCGCCAACATGACGCGCTTGCATTCCTTTAGGACGCAACGTCGAAAAATCGTAGCCTATCCCACCGCCCTGCTGCATGGTCAAAGCGCCTTCCTTGAGCGCATCAAAAATGCCGTTCATGGAATCTTCGATAGCACCCATAGCAAAACAGTTAAATAATGTTACTTGTTTTCGAGTTCCAGCGCCGGCGAGAATGCGGCCACCGGGCAGGAACCTGCCGCTGCTAAGCGCTTCGTAGAAACGGGATTGCCATTTTTCCCTATCAACTGGTTCTATGCCGGCAACTGCCAAGCTAACCCGTCGCCAGGTATCGTCCAGGCAGCGATCATGAAAAACTTTGCCGTCTCGATAGCAGTATTTGGTTTCCCACACGAACCTTGATACTGGCGTTTTGAAAAAGTTAGCGCTCATACATTTGCCCTGGAAACGGCAGCAGGATTCGCTTCATTGAGAGCCAAAAAACTTTCTCGCCGGAATAGGCTAGATCGACTACCGCCGCCAACTGCCGATGCCAGGATAATAGCATTGATGCTGTTCGATGAAACCAATGGGATCATATTCAGTCGCTCAATCACAACACTTACGCCCTTTCTACTCTCTGACTTTCTATTTGGTTTATTCACTTTTCTACCATGCTCCAGCAAGCTTGAGACGATACTGTTTAACATCCCCTACGGAAAGAAGTTGCTCGAGTCGCTTTAGTAGGGCTGGATTTTTTCTAGGCATTTCATGAGGTCTGGGAGTATTGGGGGGTTAATGTTTTCATTGCTTCATATCCTTTTCGATATGTTATGGAATATAGTTTACTTTACTTTTAATCCCACCCAATTAGATGCATTGGGAGGCTTTTTAATGCCTGACCGTTTAGAATAAACAATTATATTCCTATCAGGTGTTGAGTATGACCTCTAATATAGATAATTTACTCGGTAAAATCAGATCTCTGGAACAGGAGCTGATTGAAGAAATCCAGATTCAGCAACAGGCTTTTTCTTATGAAATACAGCAAAGGCGTATTTTCTTTGAAAAGTAAGTAATTCTGCAGCATAAACTTTATGTGCAGCAATTATTAGATTATCTGAAAAATGCCTCTCTCAAACATATCCTTAGCGCTCCAGTCATCTGGGCAGCACTGATTCCCGCTGTGTTATTGGATATGACCATCTCGCTGTATCAGGCGATTTGTTTTCCTATCTATGGCATACCCAAAGTTAAGCGTACTGACTATGTTGTTTTTGACAGGCAGTATCTAAATTATCTGAATATCATAGAAAAAATAAATTGTGCTTATTGCAGCTATTTTAACGGAATTATCGCCTATATCCAGGAGATTGCTGCACGCACCGAACAGTTTTGGTGTCCCATCAAGCATGCCCGTCGTATCAGCACCTTACACAGTCGATATCAGAATTTTCTGGATTATGGCGATGCTAAAGCTTACCGACAGTACAAAGAAGAAATCCGCAAACACTTCAATGATATAAAACCATAAAGTGATTATCATCTATCCTAACCCGAATTCAGGTTATTTAGCAGGAAGCTTAAAGAGAGAAATCAGAAACAATATTGCACTGGAAATGATAATTAAAGGCCCAGCGGGTATATCCGTGATCGCATAAATAATAATGCCCAAAACACAGGCAAGACTTCCAGCAACTGTGCTTGCTATTATATATTGAGAAAGATTGGTACTGATATTTTTGGCTGTACATGCCGGAATGGCGAGCAATGCCGCTGTCATCAATCCCCCAACAATGCGAACCCCCAATGCAACAGTTACTGCAATACAGATTAGATAGATGCTATTGGATAGCTTAAGATTGATTCCGCTGGTTTGCGCCAAATCGGGGGAAATACTCGCCAGAATCATATCGGAATAAATTGATTTTACAGTGAAAAACAGTCCTAAAACTATGACAACAGTAATCAATACAGTGTTTGAAGATATTTGCGATACGTCGCCTAGTAAAGCAATATCAGTTTCTTCTTCCGGTAGAAAAAGAAAAGCAGTGGCCAGAGACGCGGAAAAAACAACGGCTGTTAGAGCTTCAAGGTGAAGTTTGGTTTTCTGTTCGAGAAACCAAATAATCAACACGCCGAAAGCCAGAAAAAGACTGGCTCCCAGTGAAACATCAAAATCATAGAGTAATGCCAGAGCAACGCCTGGCAAGGTAAGGTGGCCAAGTGCCCCTCCCATTAAAGCCATCCTTTTTGACAGCATGAGTGACCCCAAATAACCAGCCACTGCACCGATAGAGCCACCAAGGATAAGTGCCAAAAAAATTTGTGCTGTCATGTTCTTACCTATGCTGATGTTTATAGAATTTGATTCCAGTACCGTAAAGCGTTTTTAATTGCTCGGGTGTAAGCACTTCATCGGGTTTACCCATGCACATCTGTTGCTTGTTCAAACAGATCACCTGCGTTGCATATTCCCATACGATATTCAGATCATGCGTAACCAATAAAATAGTTAAATTCTGATTTTGCCAGAATTTGTGTAACAGGCTGTAAATCGTTTCTTCACCACCAATGTCAATGCCTGAGGTTGGCTCGTCCAAAATCAATACATCGGGATTATCAAGCAATGACCAGCCAATCAACATGCGTTGAAATTGTCCGGTTGAAAGTTCACCGAACTGGTGGCTTAAAAGGCTTTCATCAAGCCCTACTTCAGCAATCATCGCCTTGATCGCATCTGAATCTGAAGTTTTAAAAGCATAGAACTCTTCAATATTTAAAGGGGGAAGATTTTGTCGTTGCAGAAATTCATGCGGCGGAAGATAACTGATTTTACGAGCATTCCAAGAGACCGTCCCTTCATAGGGCAACAGGTTTTGTAATGCCCTCAACAGGGTAGTTTTTCCTGCTCCATTTGGACCCAGGAAAATAAGAATATCTCGCGCTGCAACAGTGAAAGAAAGGTCATTAATTATTAGGTCGCTGTCATAGGAAACTTGAAGATTGCTGACTGTTAAAACTGGCTCTTCATTCTGCATTATTATCCTCTGAGTAATTTCTGAGTCCTACATTTGAAACTTTGATTATTTATTTACAAATGCTATAAATTTCTGCTGCTGCTCAGCTACTTCTCCACCCATTACTTTAGCAACTGTCCCACCAAACATCGTGCCCAATAATTTGGCATTCATTGTGCCTACATAAGTTTTTCCATTTGATTTTTGATAGACAGAAATCGTGCAAGGCATCATGACTGAAACAATCCTGGAATTGTCCTCTTTCAATATGTTGTAAGCATGATTGGCTTGGCATAGGTTTATGAGTTTCACAGGGAGGAGATCGCCACCACCATGTTTTTTTACAGATTTATGTAGTGATGTAATACCGGATACAACCCAATCTTCGCTTATCGCGTTATCACTTATTTTCTTGACTGTTTCTTCAACACCAAAGGGACTTTGATGTTCAATTAACATCAATCCTGGCATAATTAACCAACCTAAAATACCGGTGAATATCAATCCACCTAAAAAGCCAATAAAAAGACTTGATATTTTCATAATATTTCCCTTTTATTATTGTTAAGTCTGAATATCCACATGCTCACCAAGTTCAGGTGATTCTGATTTCAGTTTCCCATCTAGAAAATCCGAAACCGCTTGATCAGGATCCTCTTCTCGAGTGATTAGTGCATTGATCCCTTTTGCTTGTAGGCGTCGAAAAAGACCACTGCCCATTCCCCCAGATATCAAAACTTGTACAGAGTCTAAGGGAGAAAGTTCATGAGGCGAACTGTCATGAAAAGATTGTTCTTTGGATAACTCCAACATAGTCTTATCAATAACAGTTCCCGTCTCAACTTCATAAATCCAGAATTTTCTGCACCTGCCAGTATGCTTGGTAATCTCACGCCTGTTTTGACTAGCTACTGCAATTTTCATATTGCTCTCATGTATACGTGATCTAAAAGGAAGGCGGTAAAAGAGGTTCAATACCATCAAATTCAGCTTCTGGGTGATGCTTTATAATAGCTTTACTGAGCTCATCTATCCGGTTTTTAGGAATATCGATTAATAATAAAAACTCACCTCTCTCAATTGCTTCTTCAAATTGCTTTATTCTTGAATTATCTGCAGATAACCCTGACAAACCAGACATCAGAGCACCAACCGTCGCACCGGCAAACAGTATACCCAACAGTGGGCCACCCGCTAACGCAAAACCAGCAAATTTTAAACTAACCAATCCAGCCAACAAGCCTGTTGAACCTCCCAAAGCAGCACCTCGTTCAACTGCGGGAATAAAATCCGTTTCTATAGTTATCCCTGCTTCGGGAAGGTCTTCAAGAGGGGTATCTCTTTTGGCCAATACATGAATATGACGATCCTTTATTCCTTCAGAACGAAGCTCATCAACAATTTTGTGTGTAATTTCTATATTGGGTACTAAAAAATAAATTCTTCTCATGATCTTCTCCTAATCTGTTATAAGTCAATAAAAAATAAAATCCGAATGGATAATATTCTCAATTTGTTTCCAATAGTATGAACATGAAAGACCATCACTATTAGACCACTGGACAGTTTTAAAAATTAAACATCATCCAAAATAAATTAGGTATTCTTCTTATTGACTCCCTTTCCTACAGATAAATTCAAAGTTTAAGTAACTATATTTGAAATTTAACACATAGTGATTTTTTTGTAATTGAGAATTATCAACTCGTATAAATTAAATGAAGGGGACTTGCTGATTGTTTTCGAATTCAACTGGTTTTAGGTTGCCTGCTATAGATAGTGAAGTGAGTTAATTGGTAGGATAGTCTGTAAATCTGAGATCAGACATAATTTAAGCTTAAATTATTGAGCAAGAAAATGGCAAAAATTACACCCTTTGAACAATTTAGCGAAGAATACGATAAATGGTTTGTAACAAATAAAGACAAATATGAAGCAGAACTCCGAGCGTTAAGTTTTTTTATTCCTCCGAACGGTAACGGTTTGGAAGTCGGCGTTGGTTCAGGTAAATTTGCCGGCCCTTTGGGGATTAAAACAGGCGTTGAACCTTCGCAAAAAATGGCGGATAAAGCGAGAAAGTTGGGAATACGTGTTCTCCCCGGTATTGCTGAAGATTTACCTTTCCCGAACGGTGCCTTTGATTTTATTTTAATGGTTACCACGATATGTTTTGTTGATGCTCTTAAAAAAACCTTTCAGGAAGCATTTCGTGTATGAAAAAAAGAAGGTTCTATTGTTATCGGGTTTATTGACAAAGAAAGTGAATTAGGGAAAGTCTATAGACGTCACAAAGCTAGAAGTCATTTTTATAAAATTGCCGAATTTTTCTCAGCACAAGAAGTTTTAGCCTGTTTAAATGAAGTTGGGTTCAGAAATTTTGAGACCAAACAAACCATCTTCCCGGGAAATGGTACCCAACATATTCAGGATGGATTTGGAACAGGATCATTTGTGGTAATCAAAGGAGTAAAGATCAATAAAGCTAGTTCAAATCATGAACCTCAGCCCATTCACACAAATAGTCATTGATCATGTTTTTTTATCATTCAATCATGATCAAACAAAGGATTTCATGATGGCATTACTGGAAATACACCATATAACTTTCACCGCAGACAACAAAACGGTCAAGGCATACTGGGAATGGTGATCATTCGCCAATTAACCATGAAAATTCTCTAAAAAAAGTGTCCGGTGTGACTTGACCAGCACATTCTGTACGTTATAGGGAAATGAAACGGATACCCACTTTATTTAATAAACATCGTTGTTACTGCTATCCGTGTAAAATAAATACGCTTATCTATTCATTTTCTGCAACAGCAGAATGATCTATGAAAATTACTGCTTCTCCAAAGTTATTAATTACCTTCAGCACCTTAATAATATTTTGTTTGCCACTGATTTTATCTGCAGGACTCTTGTGGGCAGAGAGCACAACTGCTGGAAATATAAAAAAAAGCCCTTCCTTTGAAATATCCCGGAATGACCTACAGAACAAAATTGATTCTCTGAATGCAAAACAAGGTCTTGATGAGGAAATAAAAACTAGATTGCTTAAATTTTATCAATCTACTCTAGATCAGTTTGATGCTGTAGAGCGGTTTCAAATGCTGGATATTACCTTCCAGGATTCACTGCGCCAAGCGCCGTTACAATCAAAAGCACTGGAAAAGGAAATAGAAAGGGAACAACGGCAGCTGTCAAGAATTAAACCCGAAAACTATAAAAAAATTCCGCCCGATGAATTGAAACTGCGCCTTATCATAGAAAAAAGGAATCTCAGCAATCTAAATGCGCAGATCAAAAAACTGGAAAATAATATCGCAGTGCAAATTAACCGCCCTGATCAAATCAGACAGGGAACATTAAAAGTCAGACAGCAGATCGAGTCAGCACAAGATAAACGGAATGCACCTCACCCTGTATCTGAGTCCAAACTGGAAATTGAAGCCCGTAAAATATATTTAAATACAATGATTTCAGCAAGCGCTGCCGAGTTAAAAGCACTGGAGATTGAAACAATCAGTAATCCGGTGCGCGTAGCAAAACTAAAGATGGAATTGCAATTACTGGAATTGAAAAGAAAGGCGGTGGAGACGGTACTTGATGCTATAGAAAATACGTTGTTTAAGCTTCTTCAACTGGAAACGGAAATAATCCAGGAAGCACTTTCTCAAGCAGAAGTGGAACTCATTGGCAAACCGGACGTTATCCAGTTAATTACACGTGATAATATCCAGTACAGCAGGAACCTTAAAAACATCA
>JAUXDP010000179.1 GCA_030618325.1 Methylococcaceae bacterium
TCAACCGAAGGGGTGATTACTCATACCTTGGATCGGTTTGTTGCTTCACCCTTACAGATTTGTGGAGAAGTGGAAATCAGAATCCATCATAACCTGATTGGTTCGGTATCTCAGTTGAACGAAATTACAGAAATATATTCCCATCAGCAATCATTAGGACAGTGTCGGAAATGGTTGAACAGGACGTTACCCGATGTTGCTTTGACTGCGGTAAGTAGTAATGCAGAAGCAGCAAGGCTGGCAGTTGAGCACCCGGGAAAGGCTGCAATAGCCGGTGAAGTTGCTGCTGAATTGTATAAGCTGAAAATTTTAGAAAAGCATATTGAAGATGAGAAGGACAACACCACGCGGTTCTTAATTATTGGGCAGCAAACTGCAAATAGCACCGGCAGTGATAAAACCTCATTACTCATCTCTACAGGAAATCAGCCTGGCGCTTTGCATAAAATACTCGAGCCTTTTGCTGAATTTGGTATCAGTATGAACCGAATTGAATCGCGACCTTCGCATCAGGCGTTATGGGAATATGTGTTTTTTATTGACATCGACGGTCATAGGCATGACGAACAAATTCGGAAAGTTCTTGAATCTTTAAATCAGCGAGCTAATACCGTAAAAGTGTTAGGTTCTTATCCTAAAGCTGTACTATAAGTATCTTAAAGCGTGCAAAATAAAACTATTTACCAACTTGCAGGATCCGGGATTCAACAGCTTGTACCTTACCAGCCAGGTAAGCCTGTAATCGAGTTGCAGCGCGAACTTGGCCTCGAAAAAATCATCAAACTGGCTTCGAATGAGAATCCATTAGGTCCAGGGCCGAAAACTGTTGCGGCCATACAATCAGCCTTGCCTGAGTTAGCAAGATATCCTGATGGTTCTGGTTTTGAATTAAAGCGTGCTTTATCCGCAAAACATACTCTTGAAACTGAACAGATTACTCTGGGCAATGGCTCAAATGAAATTCTCGAATTATTAGCGCGAACGTTCTTGATCCCTGAGTCTGAAGTCATTTTTTCACAGCATTCCTTTGCTGTCTATCCATTGGTTACCCAAGCGGTAGGGGCAAAAGGTAAATCTGTACCTGCCTTGAACTATGGGCATGACCTTGATGCTATGTTGGTGGCGGTTACAGCAAATACACGCATGGTATTTATAGCCAACCCTAATAATCCAACCGGTACTTATATACAGCATAATGAGGTTGAGGCTTTTATTAAAGCACTTCCTGAGCAGGTTTTGTGTGTGCTTGATGAGGCATATTATGAGTTTATTGATGCTAATGAACAGTTCGACTCCGTGACCTGGCTTGATAGCTTTCCAAACCTGATTATTACTCGAACCTTTTCCAAGGCTTATGGGCTTGCTGGTTTAAGAATGGGCTATGGTTTATCTAGCACTCTAATCGCAGATTTGCTCAACAGGGTTAGGCAACCTTTTAATAACAATACACTAGCCTTGGTTGCTGCTGAAGCCGCCTTAGCTGATCACGAGTATTTACAGAAATCCCAGCAACTAAATTGCCAGGGGATGAAGCAATTAACTGATGCTTTTACTAGCCTGGGGTTATCGTGGATACCTTCATCCGGTAATTTTGTTTCAGTTGATGTGAAACGAGAGGGTCTACCCATTTATGAAGCATTATTAAGTAAAGGAGTGATAGTCAGGCCCATCGCAAATTATGAGATGCCTAATCATTTACGAATCAGTATTGGTCTCCGCGAAGAAAATCAATTTTTTATTGATGCACTCACTGCCGTTATAAATGATTAAATGATGTTTAATAAAATTTGTATTATTGGTGTTGGATTGATCGGTGGATCGATTGCACTTGCGGCTCGTAAAAATAAGCTTTGCTCGAACATTGTCGGATTTGGCAGACCTAAAAGTAGGGATAATCTTATTTATGCTCAAACACAAGGTATCATTGATAGCTATTACTTTGATATGGATGCTGCGGTTCAAGATGCTGATTGTATTATTATAGCGACTCCGGTTGGAACTACAGAAGCAGTGCTTGCTCAGCTTAAAGATTATTGGTCTGATACGGCTGTGTATACCGATGTGGGTAGCACCAAAGCTAGCGTAGTTGAAGCTGCGGAAAAAGTGTTTGGTTTTATTCCAGCAAATTTTGTTCCTGCACATCCTATTGCTGGAGCCGAACAAAGTGGCGCACAAGCTGCCATCAGTGATTTGTTTTTAGACAAACGCCTGATTATTACCCCGACCAAGGTAACTTCACCTGGATCGCTTGGTTTAATACAAGATTTCTGGCAACAGATTGGTGCTCTAGTTTCGATAATGGATATTCAACACCATGATGCCGTTCTTGCGGCAACCAGTCATCTTCCGCATGTTTTAGCGTATGCCCTGGTTGATTTATTGGCTAGAAAGGATGAGCAGAATGAGATTTTTAAATATGCGGCTGGCGGGTTTAAAGACTTTACCCGGATCGCTTCCAGTGATCCAGGAATGTGGCTGGATATTTGTTTAGCCAATAAAAATGAAATAATAAAATTAATCCATCAGTTGCAGGGTGAAATGGAAAATATCGCTCAAATGCTGGAAAAAAATGATAGCCAGCAACTTTTCCATATATTTAGTAATGCTAAAAATGCACGGCAACGGTTTCTCAATTTTTATGAAAAATGACTAAGTTAATAAATTTTATAGTTCAACCAGGTGGTTGTTTGCAGGGGCAGATTAGAGTGCCTGGAGATAAATCTATTTCTCATCGCTCGATTATGTTGGGGGCTTTGGCTAATGGCACTACCCATGTCAAAGGTTTTCTGGAAGCAGAAGATGCCTTGGCAACTTTGCAAGCGTTTCGAGATATGGGTGTGGAAATTCAGGGGCCTGAAGATGGCGAATTAACTATTCAAGGCGTAGGTATGCATGGGTTAAAAGCACCATCAAAACCTCTTGATGTTGGCAACTCGGGAACCTCAATGCGCCTATTGAGTGGTTTGCTGGCTGGCCAATCATTTGACAGTACGCTCATCGGGGATGAATCTTTATCCAAAAGACCGATGAAAAGAGTAACCAATCCGCTTGCTGAAATGGGTGCCAAGATTGATACCACAGAGTCAGGAACATCACCCTTGCATATTAATGGAGGGAAGACTTTGCACGGGATTGATTACGATATGCCGATGGCCAGTGCCCAGGTTAAATCTTGTGTGTTATTAGCTGGGTTATATGCGGAAGGAGAAACCTCTGTGACCGAACCAGCACCAACCCGAGATCATACTGAAAGAATGTTATCTGGTTTTGGCTATACGGTTGAACGCAATGGGAATAAGGTAACAGTCAATAGCAAAGGATCATTAACCGCCTGTGAAATTGATGTACCTAGTGATATTTCTTCAGCAGCATTTTTTTTGGTTGGAGCTTGTATTGCCGAAGGATCCGAGATTTTACTCAAGCATGTTGGCCTTAATCCAACCCGAACAGGTGTGATTGATATTCTCA
Organism: Methylococcaceae bacterium; assembly: GCA_030618325.1. Taxonomy (GTDB): domain Bacteria; phylum Pseudomonadota; class Gammaproteobacteria; order Methylococcales; family Methylomonadaceae; genus JALSJK01. Next base: position 3,469 of record JAUXDP010000179.1, read on the forward strand.
AATTGATGGGTGCCGACATTGAAACCAGCAATCTAAAAGTGATTGGAGGAGAGCCGGTAGCGGATATTAAAGTACGTTCCAGTCAATTAAAAGGCATTAATATTCCACCGGAATTAGTACCACTAGCTATTGATGAATTCCCCGTCTTATTTATTGCCGCAGCCTGTGCAGAAGGCCGAACGGTTTTGACCAACGCACAAGAGCTGCGAGTTAAGGAATGTGACCGTATTCAGGTTATGGCAGATGGCTTGCAAACATTAGGTATTGATGCCGTAGCGACCGACGATGGCATGATTATTCAAGGTGGCCAATTGGGAGGCGGGGTGGTTGAGTCTCACGACGATCATCGTATTGCGATGTCATTTGCAATAGCCGGGTTGCGTGCCAATGCGCCGATTACCATTCAAGATTGTGCCAATGTTAACACCTCATTTCCACCTTTCGTTTCATTGGCTGGTGATTTAGGTTTAGCAATTGAAAGCAAAGAAATATCATGAATGTCCCTGTTTTAACCATTGATGGCCCAAGCGGGGCAGGAAAAGGGACAGTCAGCCGAGCCATCGCAAAAAAGTTAGGTTGGAATTATCTGGATAGTGGTTCTATCTACCGGTCGCTGGCTATTGCAACTTTAGATCAGAATATAGATTTGCATGATGAAGCAGCTGTTGTAAAAGTGGCTCAGCAGATGAAGTTGGCCTTTGAATGTAATGAAGAATTAATCGTAAAGTTAGATGATATTGATATTACGTCACGTTTGGCCACTGAAGAGACAGGGAGTGCGGCATCACAAATAGCTGCGTTACCTGATGTTAGAGGTGCTTTGATGGAAAAGCAGCGCGACTTCCAGAAATCGCCTGGTTTGGTTGCTGACGGACGAGATATGGGGACTGTGGTATTTCCAGAAGCGCAATATAAGGTTTTTTTAACAGCTGATGCTGCAACACGAGCAGAAAGACGATATAAACAGTTGATTGAAAAAGGCATTTGTGCTAATCTTCCACAGATAACCCAAGAGATTGAACTGAGAGATAGGCGCGATAGCGAGCGCAGTATAGCACCTTTGGCTATGGCGGAAGGTGCTCTCTATATAGACTCTTCAAGTCTGAGTATAGCTACAGTGATTAATGAGATCCTCAGAATTGTTTAAATTTAAGGGTTTGAGGTGGTTGAGACAAAATAGTTCAACCGATTTTTTTAACTTTGAAATAGAAAAGCTTGTTTGCTAAGTATATAAAACAAGCACGGGAAAAAAGAAATGAGCGAGAGCTTTGCAGAATTATTTGAAGAAAGTTTAGCCAAGACCGAAATGCGTTCTGGCGCCATGTTAACGGGCACTGTTATTGATATCGAAAACGATATGGTAATAGTTAGCACACAATCAAAGTCAGAAGGGGTTATTCCTAAATGGCAATTTTTAGATGCGGCCGGTGATCTGGAAGTCGAAGTGGGTGATGAGGTTGAAGTTGCTCTTGATATGTTTGAAGATGGTTTAGGTGCCACTCTTCTTTCCCGTGATAAAGCTAAGAAAAATCAAGCCTGGAGTGATCTGGAAAAAGCATTTGAAGCGGAAGAAACAATTATTGGCCGCATCAACGGTAAGGTCAGAGGTGGTTTTACAGTTGCAGTCGGTGCGTTACGTGCCTTTTTACCTGGCTCATTGGTTGATGTTCGTCCGATTAGAGATACCACTTTTCTTGAAGATCGCGACCTAGAATTCAAAGTAATTAAAATTGATCAAAAACGCAATAATGTTGTGTTATCTAGACGTGCTGTCGTTGAAAAAGAATACAGCGCAGAGAGAGAAGCATTACTTGAAACTTTACAAGATGGTGCGGTCGTAAACGGCATAGTAAAAAATCTTACCGACTACGGTGCATTTATCGATCTAGGCGGAATTGATGGTTTGTTACATATCACTGACATGGCTTGGCGTCGAGTTCGACATCCTTCTGAATGTGTTGAAATTGGTCAGGAAATTCAGGTTAAAGTACTGAAATATGAGAAAGAAAAAAGCCGTGTTTCTTTAGGTATGAAACAATTGGCAGAAGATCCATGGCAGAATATCGCACGCAGATACCCAGCTGGTACTCGGGTCTTCGGTAAAGTAAATAATTTAACGGATTATGGCTGTTTTATTGAAATTGAAGAAGGTGTTGAAGGGCTGGTGCATGTTTCTGAAATGGACTGGACCAATAAAAATGCAAATCCTTCTAAAGTAGTACAGTTAGGTGATGAAATTGAAGTAATGATCCTGGAAATAGATGAGGACCGTCGTCGTATTTCACTAGGAATGAAACAGTGTAAACCAAATCCATGGGATGAATTCGCTACCACTCATAACAAAGGCGATAAAATAAAAGGTAACATTAAGTCAATTACCGATTTTGGAATCTTTATAGGCCTGGAAGGCGGTATTGATGGTTTGGTCCATATGTCTGATATTTCCTGGAATGATACGGGTGAAGCTGTTATTAGAGACTATAAAAGAGGTGATGAAGTTGAGACTGTTATTCTTGCCGTTGATTCTGAGCGTGAGCGCATTTCTCTCGGTATCAAGCAGCTGGAACAGGATCCATTCCAGAATTTTCTTGCTATCCATGAAAAAAATAGCATAGTTACCGGTATTATTAAAGAGATTGATGCCAAAGGAGCTGTTGTTACACTTGCAGATAGTGTTGAGGGCTACTTGAGAGCATCGGAAATTCAACGTGATCGTGTTGAAGATGCAAGAACACACTTCAAAGAAGGCGACGAGGTAACTGCTAAATTTACGGGTGTTGATAAAAAGAATAAAACTATTTCGCTTTCAATTAAAGCAATAGAAATGGATGATGACGCTAGCGCAATTAAAGATTTTTCAACTCAGGCGGCTTCACCAACATTGGGTGATATTTTTAAACAAATCGAAAAATAGCTCTTTAAGATGGGCATAATGTAGAGTAGCTATGCTATGCCCATTTTATTTGTTTCACTAAATCTAAAACATCAATATTCAGTCTGCTCCAGGCTGCTGAATGGTTATTAGATAAGTTGAGTGATCATTTCGTGCCACTTTCATTTTTGATGTTATAGAGGGCTTCACCCCATTTTTTTTGAATACAGGATTAAATGTGACAAAATCTGAATTAATTGAAGAACTTGCAAAAAAACAACCACATTTGGAACTG
>JAUXDP010000185.1 GCA_030618325.1 Methylococcaceae bacterium
GTATCTGTTTAATAACATCAATACCATTCAACACGGGCATTTGTAGATCTATCAGTGCCAATTTGTAGGGTTTCGATAGCATCATGTCCAGTGCTTGACCTCCATCTCGTGCGATCTCAACACGATAGTTCAAATTGATTAGTTGGTTTTCTAGCAATAAACAATTAATTTCAACATCGTCAGCAATTAGAATGGTATCACTCGTCACACCTGATGATTGCTCTGGAGATTCCATTTCTGAATAATATTTCCACGATAAATTAAGTGCCAGGCTTAAACTATTCATCATTTCCTCCCGCTGAAAAGGTTTTGTGATAAAAGTAATACAGCCTGAATCTAAAAAACTTTGTTTTTCATGGGCAAGCACACTGGCTGACATGCCAATAATTTTTTGTTCGGGTATTTTTTTTAGAATCCTGTGGTTGGTTTCAATACCACTGATACCCGGTAACATCTTATCCATGAAAATTAAATCGGGACTGGAATTTTCCAGCCATTCCAAACATTGAAAGCCATCGCTAACAATTTTGACCTCAAAACCTAATTCTTGCAAAAGAATTTGTAACAGGCTTGCGTTTTCTTTGTTGTCATCAACAACCCATATGGATTTTTTTGTACCTTTATATCCAATAATGTGCTTTTTTTCAAGGTGTTCGGAAAGTTTTTTGGTGCACAGGCCTTTAGTGGAATTAATGTAAAAAATTTACTGCCTTGATTTAATTCGCTTTTAAATGCTATCGACCCTCCCAGTAACTTTATTAACTGACGAGTTATTGTCAAACCCAAACCAGAGCCATTTTCTACAAAAATAGGTGTTGTAACTTGAACAAAAGGTTCGAAAATCTTTTCATGATCCTGTTCAGCAATGCCACACCCTGTATCAGTAACAACAAGATGTAATTGATTGTTTTTATGATTGATAGTGACAACCACGCCACCCTGGTTGGTAAAATTGATGGCGTTACTGATCAAATTGGAAAAGATTTGTCGTAATCTCTTTTCATCGCTATCGACACAATCGGGAATGTTTTCGTATACGACTTCAAAAGAGATATTATTATCATCTGCTTTCAACTTAAAAATACCCATCAAATCATATAGAAAGCATTTGAAATCAAAAGGTTCAGAAACAATCTCAACTTTTCCTGATTCGATTTTTGAAATATCCAGAATATCATTGATAAGCTCCAATAGATGGTTGGCACAGTTTTGAATGATATTCAGTTGCTTCTTGTCTTCACCGTTAAAGGTAGGTTTTTTTTGTAAAAGTTGGGTAAACCCGAGAATGCCATTTAAAGGTGTACGTAGTTCATGACTGATCTGGCTTAAAAATTGGCTCTTAGCCTGATTAGATGATTCAGCTTTATGTTTTGCAATGGACAATTCTCGCTCGATTTTTTTGCGATTATTTATTTCATTGAGCAAATGAGTTGTTTTTTCCACAGTTATTTTGTCTTTTCTCAAATAACGTCCAGAAAGAACCAATAATTGAACAACAAAAGCGAATGCAAAACATAAGCCGCATAAAAGTAGACTGGCATATACGCCATCCATGTTTTCAAATAGAGTTTGCTTCGATAAATCTATCGCTTCAGAAAATGCTAGTTTAGTGGCAAATGAGTAAAAAATAGTAAAAAAAACAAAAATAAACAGTGCTGGCAACGCAATAGAAACTCTTCGTTGTTGCCAAAATTCTTGGGGATGAGCGAATAAGGACAGGAGAGCAGGGGTAAAGATAATAACGCCGATAGCATTACCACTCCACAGGACAAGCCAATGTAAAGGGAGTTCTGATTGAGAGATTTTGTTTGCTGTATACAGAGCAGCCAGGCTGACTGTCGCAGAAATCATGCAGCTTAGTGGCCCACCCAATAATAAAAATTTAATAATATCACGATCTTTTACCAGCTTGATTGAGGTGCCAAGAGAAAGCTGAATTAACGTGTGACCCACTAACGCTGTAGCTGTAGCGCCTAGTGCGGTAAATAAATAAACACCAAAGAATTCAAAATTGAAATTGTAAAGCCAGGCAGTAATGCTAAAACTACCCAAAAGTATTCCGGGCAAAGCCGAATAACCAAATAGAATTACCGAAACCAGTGCGATACCCGCTGAAGGCCAGATTGCAGCGGTACTACTGTAAGGAATAGTGACAACTTGTGCAAATAATCCCAGCAAAAAATAGCTAATGGCAATAACCAGATTAAGCCGTAGTTTGCTTAATACTAAAGCCGATTTAGCTAATTCCTTAGAGCTCATTGAACAAGGGGTGTTTGATACTAAATAGCATACTTTGCTGTGTAACCGTAGTTACGCTAAGAATAAAAAAAATATTATTTGTGCGAAAAGAATTGCTGATTTATTATGCTATTAAAATCAACAGTTCAAGTTTAAGTTTATCAGACTGAGTGAATTATCTGGAAGAATTTTACAATTATGCTTCAAACAATCCGTCATTTTTTTTCTGAGGGGATCTGGCTAATCAATCCAGATACACTTCCTCGTTTTAAAGCTCTTTTCATCAGATATCTTAAAATCATCATCCTGGCCATTCAGGGGTTTATTAAAGATCATTGTGCGCTTCGTGCTTCAGCGTTAACGCTTTTTACATTGCTTTCAATAGTCCCGATTATTGCCATGTTATTTGGAGTCGCAAAAGGATTTGGATTTGAAAAAAAGTTGCGTGAACAATTAATTGAGCAAATTCCAGATCAGGATTCGATGATAATGCAGGTTATCGAATTTGCTGAAAACCTGCTTGCCACTACCAAAGGTGGTTTGGTTGCCGGAATCGGGATAGCCGTTCTTTTTTGGACAGTAATTCGGGTAATAAGTAATATTGAAAGTTCTTTTAACCATATCTGGAAAATACGCAAAGGTAGGGCAATTAGCCGGAAATTAAGCGATTATCTTTCCTTAATGCTATTAGCACCTATTTTATTGATTGTCTCAGGCAGTATATCGGTATTTGTTTCTACTCAAATTACCAAATTGATCGAAATAATCAATTTACCTGATTTGGGAACCTTTTTAGTGGTGTTTGTACTCAAGATCTTACCTTTATTCATCCTTTGGACATTGTTTTCTTTTACCTTCATTTTTATGCCAAATACCAAGGTTTCATTTAAATCAGGAATCATTGCTGGCGTATTAGCGGGAACAATATATAAAATCGTACAATGGGCCTATATTAGCTTACAAGTCGGAGTGACCAGTACGAATGCAATTTATGGTAGTTTCGCCGCATTGCCATTATTTTTAATTTGGCTGCAGATAGGCTGGATGATCGTTCTGTTTGGTTCGGAAATTTCCTTTTTTGATCAAAACTATGATTCTTATCGAAATAAAGATAAATTCGCCAATCTGAGTTTCTCCAAAAAGAAGGTTTTGGCTCTGCAAGTCTCTCAATTAATCATTTCTCAATTCAGTAATAATCAAGCACCGTTAACACTCGCTGGAATATGTACTAAACTGGTATTACCGATTTCAGTAATTCAGCCGATAATGGATGACTTAATTGAAAGTAAGATTATTGCAGAAATGAAGGTTGAAGAAGGTGAGGATCCTGTTTTTCAACCCGCATGTGATACCAGTTTGCTAACAATTGCTTATGTTATCGATGCCTTGGAGAAATGTGGCAACAACACCTTACCTGATGCCGAAGGATACGAATATTTTTCTAATATATTGGAAGAGTTTGAAGGCAGTTTAGCAGTATCAAAAAATAACAAATTATTAAAAGATATATAAAATTTAGATGTCCACTTTTGAAAAACGTCGCCATGCCAGAATGATGCATGCTGCAAATGTAAAACTGACCAATGCAGCAGGGGAATCCATCAATTTGAAAACACGTGACTTTTCAGACAGTGGATTATTTCTAAAATGCGCATCTGAACCGATCGTTAAGATTGGTGAACTGGGCAGTGTTAAAGTTCTAGATATAGAAGATGCTCTGACTCAGCAAATAAAAGTTATGCGAATTGAACCTGGAATTGGAATTGGTGTTGAATTCTTATAGGTTAGTTTCTTAGTACGCAAAGCCTCACTGCCATTAAGTTAAGGAAATATGTAGGTTGGGCAAAGGAAGAACGACGTGTCCAACACAGATTTGTTGGGCACGCTACGCTTTGCCCAACCTACAATAATTTCGGAATATTCCTTAACTTAATGGCAGTGATGCAAAGCCTACCATATAGCTATCTGCGCGCCGAGTTCGTATCTGAAGCTCGAAGCATACTCTAGCCATGATCACATCCAGGGCCATGAATATGTTTATGGTTAAGTTCCTCTGCTGTCGCTTCGCGGATATCAGTTATTTCAACATCAAATGTTAATGCTACACCAGACAAAGGATGGTTGCCATCGACTGTAACTTGACCATCTTCAATTTGAGTTACTGTAACAACAATGTTTTCGCCGTTTGGTCCAGCGGCATGAAATTGCATGCCAGGTTCTATTTTTTCGGCGCCCTGAAAAGCATCTATTGGCATTGTTTGAACCATACCTTCCTGTTTTATTCCGTAGGCGTGTTCCGGTTCGATACGAGTTTTTAGTTTATCACCTGAAGTTTTCCCCGCTAACGCTTCTTCCAGGCCAGGAATGATATTGCCAGCACCATGTAAATAAACCAATGGTTGTTCTTTGCTGGATTGATCCAGAACATTACTGTCATCATCAGTTAAGGTATAGTGAATAGATACTACTTTGTTTGTTTCGATTATCATGGGTATTTTTAGATTATGTGTTAGTAAGCTTTTATTGTTGCTAGACCATTCAAGGTTGTGGTTGTTATCATTTTTCCATGGTTTGAATAAACTGATCAGCTTCGTTGATAGACTGTTCCATGGCAGAGATCAATACAGACACATCTGATTCAATAGTGGTTAATTCACCTTTTAAGGCAATGATTGCCTGGGCATTGAGGTTATGTTTTAAGTACAGTACTTGATCTTTAAAAACAGCCAACACCGGTTGGATTTTTGATTCCGCTTTATTCATGGCAGCAATTAATTGCTGATAATGATTTTTGGTTTTCCTTAACTGTTGTTGACTGCTACGTTTTAGAGATGCGCTACTATATTGTTCGATTTCATCTTGCCATTCTTCAAACAAGGCATCTGAAACATCTTCAATTTCATCGATCCGGTATCTGACATCTTTGGCCTGGGCAATACTGTCTTCGTATTCATCATTAAGCTTGTTGTAAATATCTTGCAGGTCACTGCCTTTAAACTTAGTAACCGCAGTAAATTGCTCCAAGGCAGATTTGAATTGTTCCTTGGCATCTTGCTGCGAATCGCGGGCTTTTTCAACCCGATGCACCATAATATCTCGTAGGTGGAGACCGACTGAATCCATCGCGCTGTAGTAGATAGTAGAACAACCGGCGGTTAAGGCCATAAATATTAGTAAATGAAAGCGCTGCAAAACGAACATAGAATCAAACTCCTGATTAAATATGACGCCATTATATTGGAAATATGGCAATTGTGATAATCAGTTATAATTGATCGTTTTTTAATTTGACCACCTCATACATCTGTTAGCATGTCCGAACTCGTTTCACAACTACAAAAGCGGCGCACCTTTGCCATCATATCTCACCCTGATGCCGGTAAAACCACCATTACCGAAAAGTTGTTGCTGTTTGGCGGTGCAATCCAGCTCGCAGGTTCTGTAAAAGGACGGAAGGCGGCGCGCCATGCAACTTCTGACTGGATGGAAATGGAAAAAGAACGGGGTATTTCTGTTACTACCTCCGTGATGCAGTTTGAGCATAAAAACTGTATTCTCAATTTATTAGACACCCCAGGCCACGAAGATTTTTCGGAAGATACCTATCGAACCTTAACCGCAGTTGATTCTGCTTTGATGGTGATTGATGTAGCGAAAGGGGTAGAAAACCGCACCATCAAACTGATGGAGGTTTGCCGGCTTCGAGATACGCCAATTTTGACGTTTATCAATAAGTTAGACAGGGAAGGGCGCGAACCTATCGAATTACTGGATGAAGTTGAAACCGTATTAAAAATTGATTGTGCGCCGATGACTTGGCCGATCGGTATGGGAAAACGCTTTAAAGGTGTTTATCATCTGTACACTGATACCACCCATTTATTTAGTTCTACCCATGGTGGAAAAATTGCAGAAGGGGAAGTAATTAAAGGGCTTGATTCGCCCAAAATGGATGAGCTGCTCGGAGACCAGGCTGATGAACTTCGGGAAGAAATCGAACTGGTTAAAGGTGCCAGTCATGAGTTTAATCTGGAAGCATATTTAGCGGGCACCCA
>JAUXDP010000107.1 GCA_030618325.1 Methylococcaceae bacterium
GGAGAATTCTCAACTATCATTTGGCTTAATGAGAATATCCCTTAGTAAAACTAAGCATAACTCTAAGTATTTGGATCTTCAGCATCCGGTGTGCGGCCATTTTTTGTGGAGGCAAGCCAAAAAAATGCTGCCATCCACAAAAAATGCATTTATGGGCACTAAAAAGTAAAGCGCGGGGAACGAAATTATTTGCGTTTACCCATCCACCCTAGTAACCCAAAGCCTGTTAAAAACAAACCAAGGGCGGGTGGAACAGGAACAACTACTTCTCCAGCCTCGAACTCTAAAAATATTTCACCTGTTCCGAATTCTCTACTGCATGAATCATAAGGATTATCAAAACCACCGCACTTAGAATCAAAGGCACCAAAATTGAATGCCTGAGGCTGACCATCCACTATATCAGCTAACAAAATTTGTGATGAGATTTTAAAAAAGAGGTCATTCGTACCGAAACCATACTGTTCTTTATCGCTGTCAATTAGCCTGAAAGTAATACGATCACCCCCGCCAATTGGACTAAAAAAACCTTCTTCACCCTCAACAGGAAATACCTCCATGGTTGCTATCCTAAGCCCATCAGTATATGAGCTGGCATTATTCTCATCTGCAGTTGTAACAGTATCCATATATAGGGTCAATTGATTCGTTACCTCAGGAATATCCAGACCATGATTAAAAAACAGTTTTTGTTCGCTGACTTCATAACCAGTGAAAGCCCCCGCAATATTATAACTATACGTGAGTTCTATATCGTCACGTTGCAAGTTAAGGGTGCCGAAACCATTACCTACGAAAAAATCACCAGGAGAAGGGCCTAGTGGAGCTTGCTTTTCAGTGACTAAAACATGATTTATAGCGCTAAAACTTATTTCTTCGTTGCTATTGATCAAAGATGATAATACATCGCTCTCTATTGAAGCTTGTGCTGTACTGTTGAACATCGAGAGCGAAGCTATCAGTACCGGTAGTATCTTGTTTTTCATAATTTCTTCCTTAAGTTTAAAGGGTGATAAATAATTTGAAGCTGGAGATCTATTCTTAGGTATTAGTGTCACAGCAATACCATCCTGATCTTTGGTGTTAGAATACAGAAAAATCAGCCTTAAGTAAAATTTAATATTTATAGTATATAAAGGGGAGTTACCTTTTGACTCGTCGAATCAGTCTACTTGCTTTTAAAAACGAAGGCTATCCGCATTACGCACAGGTATTTTTCTTTTTTAAGAATTCATGAATTCCAGAAAAACAACTCCTTAATCTCCTTATTTGTAATTAGTTAGCCGATGAAGAAGGAAAGAAAAATTAAGGCCCAGGAACTAATGCAAAAATAACATGTCGATATTTTTATGTGCTAGCCTAGCAAACCGAGTAACTATTTAGAACTATTATTGGTTTCCTTATAAGTTTATGTTGAAAAGTTTTATTTTTGTTTTACTCTTGGGGCTAGTTACCATAGCCTATTGGTTATCACCAAATCTCATCGAAAAAACGGGATTAAATGCTCCTTTGACAATTACCGATCCTGCTCGGCAAGCTTCTGGTTATGTTAACCCCTGTCAAAATCAGCATAAAGCATGGCGCGAAGCTATTGAAATTGATGGCGTTAGCATTAAATCTTCACCTTTTTGCGAGCCAGATAACCCCTATGATGTAGCCACTTTTGTTAAAGGTGTTAACAATGTTTCCATGCACACTTTAATGCAAACCCGGCTGGCAGAAGATGTCCTGACTAAAAGTGATGACTTAGATGGCGATGGCGATCCTGATATAATCAGAATAAAACTGGAAGTTATTGAACTCAATGGTTTTACGCCAGATGGTGAATATGTTTTCCCTAGTTATGATATTGCACCCGGCATACAGCCAGGACTATGGGTGTTCGCACCTAAAAGCCGAGGCATGGCAGAAAAGAATTATCGCTCTAAAATAGCGCACGAATTACTTCGCGCACCCTCCCCTGCTATCAGGGTTGAGCAGGGTGATAAGGTCTATATCACCCTTGAAAACTCACACTATTTCCCCCACACCATACATTTCCACGGTGTCGATCACCCCTGGAGATTAGCCTCTGGCGCCAATAATGATGGCGACCCAGCGACCGGCGCACCGGCAATATTTCCCGGCGAAGCTCGAACTTACGAAATGCAGCCCAGGCAGGCGGGCACGATGTTTTATCATTGTCATGTTCAAACCGACAAGCACTTAATGATGGGCCTGAATGGTTTATTTGTTGTAGAAGAAAACCGACCCAACAACTGGGTGCAAACTTTTAATGTCGGCGCGGGCCATGTACGGCACTCATCCGTTGCTATCAAAGAGGTTTTTGATCAGGAATATGACTTACATTATCAATCAATTGACAAAAAACTAGCACAAATCATACAACAAGCTAATGATCCACGTCTGACCGCAAAGGAAATGAATCGGCACTACAATATGACCGAGTCAGATGAAAATTACTTTCTGTTAAATGGCCACTCCTTCCCTTATACTTTACGCGATGCCATGGTTGTGGTTAAACCGAACCAGGATATAAAATTACGTATTGCTAACGCCCAATCCTCTTCGATGGCCGTTCATTTTCATGGTCATAAGGCGAAGGTTACTCATTATGACGGTGTTGAGCTATCTGAACCCGCACAAATTACTCGAGATGTATTTGATATTGCGGCAGCACAACGCATTGATTTGCATTTAAAGACTGTTGATGATGGATTGCACAGTTTTGGTCCGGGTATCTGGCTATTTCACGATCATGTCGAAACTGGAATCACAACCGATGGCATGGCACCTGGTGGCAACATCAGCATTCTGGTATATCAGGATTTACTCGATGAATATGGACTGCCAAAAATTCGTGAAGAACCCGTCAATCAGTATTTTAATACAGAATATTATGCACGCAAGAATCCCACGTGGAACATGGGTGACTTTAAGCAATCGCTTGGTGACGCAGGATTGCTGACTGTAGATTACAGCCGCCTGATTGCCTTTGGGCTGGCTTTAGGTTTAGCTTTGGCACTCTTTTTGATCTTAGTGAGCGGAAAGTTAAAACAAAGGAAGGCAAAATGAAAAAGTTAATATTGTTTCTCGTTGTTCAGTTTAGCTTTAGTCTGGCTTCCATCCCTGCCTATGCGGCGATGAAACACCAAGGTATGATCATGGACGAAAAAGGCATGGTTATGAATGATAATACTGACAATTTACCTAAAGACTGCCCAGAAGTGAGTGAGGACGTCCATTTTACTATCCATGCAGGACGCGAACATGCGAATAAATTCAGCGGTAAAATGTATGCATTCGATCAACAACAATGGGATGTTAAACCCTGCAGTCGAATCAAGATCACCTTTATCAATGACGATGAAATCCGCCACCAGTTTATGGTACACGGCTTACCTGGGTATTTATACCCACAAGGCATGTTTCATATTGAATTATATGGAAAAGGACAGAAGGAAGGATCATTTATCGTACCCAGCCAGCCCAAAACATATTTAGTGCACTGCGAAGTCCCCCAGCACATGGAAAAAGGCATGAAAGGCCAAATCAAAGTAGCTGGTGGAGACCTCGATCTACCAAGCATTCCAGGTCTGACTGAACCTGTGACTCCTGATAGTTATGCAGTCAACTGGACCCCAGAAAGCTGGGCCATGCTGGCTTTTGCTACGGTAGTAGGTTTTGCTATTCCTTTAGTAATCTTAAAAAGAAGGGAGAAGAAACAAGCTAACTAAAGTTTCATAGTGCATGGCGATACTATCGCATTACCCACCACGCTTCAAACAGCTTTGAAAGTTGCATTATTAACATTTATACATATAATGTAACATATACATCATCTGGAGAAGTGTTATGTATAATCAAGCTATTATTGGTGTTGCTGACGAAAAACAAGTATTAGTCAAAGCGCTTTCCAATGCGGGTAAAGCGTTAGGCCTAACAAAAGAAGAAATTGGGCGTGTTGTTGGCCGTGAACGTACCTCTCTGGGCAGAGGCATTGATCCGCAGAGTAAAACTGGCGAGTTAGCTCTATTGTTAATCCGGTGTTATCGCAGCCTGTTTGTTCTTATGGGCGGCAATGAAAAAGATCTGCGTCATTGGATGCGCACTGAAAATAAACACACCCAGGGTATTCCAGCCGTACAAATTATACGTGTCGATGGGTTAATACATGTTGTTGAATACCTCGATGCTATACGTGGTAAAGTGTAATAGTGGATATCTGGCAGGCATGTGAAGAGAAGATTAGGCGCATACCACTAGCAGGAATGATATACAGGATTGTAGAATCGCAAGAACAAGTTGCCACCCATCATTTGGTAGACGACCTTGAAGAACAGGCAGTTTTGGAAAACCTATTAGAAAGCACCAAGCCGCCGCCACCTAAAAATTCCACACATTTCCATTATTTACTCTATACACCGTTTCGTTATCCGCCTTTAGAATACGGCTCTCGATTTGGTTCGAAACATGAACCCAGTCTGTTTTATGGTTCAAGGTCACTGCAAACTGCGTTAGCGGAATGTGCTTTTTACCGATTATATTTTTGGCAAGGTATGCTAGAACCACCGCCATCAAAACAAATCACCACGCAGCATACGGCTTTCACTGCCACTATTAAAACCACTGAAGGATTGCAACTTCAAGCACCCCCTTTCAATACATATCAAGTGACATTAACTCATCGATCTTCCTACCAAGCAACCCAACAACTTGGGTCAGCTATGAGGAAAAACCAGATTGCAGCATTTGAATATAAATCAGCTAGAGACTCTGATGGAGGCATTAATGTGGGACTATTCAGCCTGAATGCACTTAGAAATAAAAAGCCCAGCTCATTTTCATCTTTACTTTGCACAACATGTGCTGAAAGTGTGAAATTTATGGATAACACAAAAACCGTATATCCATTTCCGTTGGAACTATTTTTGGAGCAAGGCTAGTTCCCGCAACCTGCAAATTGAATTTAGGTAGGAAAAGGATGGGTAAAATAGCAAAACTAGAAATCAAGCATGAATAAAATTAAGCTGCTATATGTGAAAAACATCATCACAAGGAAAAAAAATGTTGTGCAGCAACAGTTGTATTTTTTTATATTGCTTGAGAATATAGGCTATGACAAGGCTGTTGATGTTCTTTGGGCGGGTGAAGATGGTGAGTGGCACACATTGTCTGCTGAATTTCATAGCACCCAAAGCCGCGATAAGGAATATTGGTTTGCCAAGGTTCAGTTTCGTCTTTCCACCGACCAGTCATTACCGGGCAATATTCAATTTGCATTACGGTATCAAGTTTCGGGGGGTGAGCACTTTTGGGATAATAGGAATGGCTTGAATTACTTCAGTGAAGCAGATTCTGGTGTCAGCGCAGTAGACAGCAATCCACTATTGCATATTGATTTTAAACCACGCCTGGATGATGGCCAGAGAATGCTGCCTATTATTGTTGCTGTCGACAAAGCTCTTGACGCAGAAAGAGTATATGTGCACTGGACAACGGATAATTGGCAACATACCCATAAACTCCCGTGCAAATATCAACGTAACTATTGGAATAATTCCTTGCGAAGTAATGCCAGGAACCCCAATCAATATGGAACACAAATTTGGCAAGCCTACATTAAAGCTGGACAAGCATATCGCATTCAATATTATCTGACCTGTGAATCTGGAGAGCAGGTATTTTCAGATACAAACTTTGGTAGTAATTATTCAGTTCAGAGAAAACAGCTCAAAGTTATGATTTTGAATCTGCATTGTTATCAGGAAGATCAGCAGGATTATAAATTTTCGCAAATTGCTAAAGCTATTGATGAGTTAGAGGTTGATATTGTGTGTTTTCAGGAAGTCGCAGAGAATTGGAATGATGGCATGGGAGACTGGGATTCTAATTCAGCAAAAATCATTAATGATCGCTTACAGCCTCCTTACCATATTTACACAGACTGGTCCCATTTGGGTTTTGACAAATATCGTGAAGGAGTAGCCATTTTAAGTCGCCACCCAATGTCGGAGCAAGAACAAGAAGCGCAGTATGTTTCAAATTCTCATGATATTTATAGTATCCACTCAAGAAAAGTAGTGGCAGCTCAGGTTCGGGTTCCATATATCGGCTTAATCAATATTTTTTCAGCACATTTAAGTTGGTGGGAAGATGGCTTTAACGAGCAGTTTGAAAAATTGAGAACTTGGGCAACTAGCAAACAAACCAAGCATGTAGCAGCAACGCTGTTATGTGGTGATTTTAATATAACTGCCGGTTCAGAAGGCTATCTCCAGGTAGTTAATTCTGATGCGTACGATGACCAATATTTAGCAGCTAATGCTCAGGGATTATTTGAAAAAATATTCAGAGTTAATGACCCACACTGGCAAGACTACTTGACTGAGGATTATCGAATTGATTATATTTTCATGAACAAAGACAGTGATCTCTTTGTCGTCGCTGCAAAAGTATTATTTACAGAGCAGGACTATGGCAAAGTTTCTGATCATGTTGGCTATTTAATGGCGTTTGAGCCGAAATAATTATAAGAGGTACATCATGCATGCAGCAGAACACTATGCAAAACCCACACAAGGAACACTAGGTGGTTTTTTTGAAAAAAGGAATGACCGTAATGAAAATTTTTATATCCGCTGGGGGAAAATAGATTTTGATATGTTCTATGGAGTGCAGGCTAATTTAAAAGTGATACTCAAAGTCTACCGTGAACATAACATCTGCGAAACCTATATCGTTGACACAGATGCTTATGACATCCAATGGGATAGGCATAAAAGAAGAACTAGGGATTTTTACATTCATCCCCATTCCAGTCAATTTGGATCGATTAATTGTGTTAAGTTCTCTTTCCTTGTGCATTTGCATGATCATTCCACACCCTCTCACAGTGAATATATTTATTTGGATTGGCACCAAATGCAGGGAGACCACTTACAGCATTGGGGCATCACTAACGAATGGGCAACCGCCAACCACTACCGTGCTCATGAGCTCAATGCACAGGAATTACAAAGTGATGTAGACTGGTATAATCACCATTTTGAATCACTAAATCTTATACCTAAATTCACCAAGGGACAGCAATTCCATCCGTATCACCCGAAACGCTTTATTCATGACCATATTGATAAGGTCATTCAAATTAAACATAGCCAACCAGATAGGTTATGTACCATCAAAGTCAGCGTTGACTGTATCGACGATTATGATTTTATCACCCATTTGATTGGTGCCAGTAGTCAGGGAGTTTTGGTTCAGTGCATTGTTGATTGGCGTAAAATGACCCTTACACATAGTGATAATTACGCAAGACTAAAACGTTCCAATATTGAGCTAATTGGTGTGATTTGTACACCCCAGCATCACCTCATAGAAGTTGAGCCGGATATGCATACCAAGTTTGTGATTTTTAATGATGAAGATTGTATTCAAGGTTCCTTTAATATCACTTTCGATCGCTGGTGGGCGAATTGGGAGTCAGGAATGACTTTTCATTCCAGGGGTGTCTGCCGGTTACTTGATAACATATTCCAAAGTCAGCGGGGTGGTGTCAATCAGAAATATGGCATAGACCCTTTAAGCCCTTTTAATTTACTTTATACGTTCGGCAGACATTACATACAAAGCGGAAAATACTATCGGCCTCACCAAGCTATACTAGCTGAGATTCATCGTGCCAGACACTCCATTAAAATATCATTGTTCTTAGTAGGAGACTTGCTGGGTGATCATGGTGATAGCGTAGTCAATGCTTTAATTCATGCTCATGATCGTGGGGTAAATGTTCAGATTCTTTTTAACGGGCATCTTGCCAGACAAGGACGAATCGGTATAGAGCGATCAATGCATGATGAATTAAATCGCCCATTATTACCTGCCGTTGAGCGTCTGAAATCAGTCGGCATTTCTGTTGGACTGGTGTATGGTCGGGATGATCATCCCGTACCGTATTCACCCATTCATTCCAAGTACTGCATCATCGACGATTATATCGTTATTGAGGGCAGCTTTAACTGGTACAACACTTCAGTTTTCTCACACGACTTGATTGTGGTTGCAGCAAATCATGAAGTTGCAAAACCTTATCTTCACGAGTTTGAGCAAATCAAGCATTCGTTTAGAGTGTTTTATTGAGCTACTGAAGTATGGAATTCTCTTGCAAAACCCCATAAAGGAAACAGGCAATAAGAGAAAGTAATTTCAATATTACACTGATCATCTTGATTAGTAAGGTAAGAAATCATTTTATGCTCTACGCCAAGCGTGATAACGAGCAACCCACTTTAATAGTTTTTCCGGTGCATGGTTGCGTTTCCAGACACCGGCAACATATTTATTGGCTTCGCTCATGGTTGGATAAATATGAATAGTCCCCAGGATTTTATTCAAGCCTATACCGTGTTTCATTGCCAGTATAAATTCGGCAATTAAATCTCCAGCATGGGCACCGACAATCGTAACACCCAGGATTTTGTCTTTCCCGGGCGGAGTTAGAACTTTCACAAAGCCATGCGCCTCACTATCGGCAATAGCACGATCTAGATCATCAATACCGTAATGAGTGACTTCATAGGTAATGCCCTGCTGATTTGCGTCTTGTTCATTTAAACCAACACGCGCAACTTCTGGGTCAGTAAAGGTTGCCCAGGGAATCACCGCATAATCGACGCGGAATTTTTTGAAATCACCGAATAGAGCATTAACCGCCGCATACCAAGCTTGATGGGCGGCAGTATGAGTAAATTGATAAGGCCCTGCGACATCGCCACAGGCAAAAATATTAAGGTAATTAGTTTCCAGAAAGGGATTGACCTCCAGCGTTTTGCGTGATGATAACTCTATCCCTAATTCTTCCACCCCGTAGCCCGAAACATTCGCTGCTCTACCAATGGCCAGTAACACTTGGTCAAAGGTAATTCGTACTTGTTGGCCCTCATGCTCAGCAATTAAAACCTTCTCACCATTTTCCATGAGAAATTGTTTGGCGGTATGCTCTACTAATACCTGAATACCCTCGCGCTTGAATTTGTCCATTACTGCGACTGAAACATCTTCATCCTCACGAATCATAATTCGCGGCAACATTTCAACTTGAGTGACTTCGATGTCTAAACGAGCAAAGGCCTGTGCCAATTCACAGCCAATTGGGCCGCCGCCCAATACTAACATTTTTTTTGGTTTTTCACGTAAAGACCAGATATTATCCGAAGTCAGATAACCCACACTATCCAGACCGGGAATGGGGGGAACAAAGGGTTTAGCTCCTGCGGCAATCACAATAGACCGAGTGGTGATAGTACGGGTGCCTTGATCAGTGCTGATTTCAACCGCCCAGGGTGAAATGATTTTAGCGCTACCGATTACCACATCAACGCCTAAATCGGTAAAACGTTCCACCGAATCATGTGGTTCAATCTCCTTGATGACATGCTGTACTCGCTCCATCACCTCGGCAAACTCAAATTCAGCATTTGCCTTGTTAATACCTAAGGTTTTGGCTTGTTTCACTTGCGCCAGAAACCTGGAGGAACGAATCAGAGCTTTGGACGGAACACAACCAGTATTCAAGCAATCCCCGCCCATTTTGTGTTTTTCAACCAAAGTAACTTTTGCCTTAACCGCCGCTGCAATAAGCGCAGTAACCAGGCCGCCAGAACCTGCGCCGATCACAACCAGATTAGTGTCAAACTGTTTGGGTTCTTGCCAATTTTCATGTACTTTTTTATTTACTTTATAATTTTTAATCCGATTGACCAATGCTTTTGCCAATAAGGGAAATAGACCGAGCAAAGCAAATGAGGCAAGCAGTGTGGGTGATAAGATATCGGATAAAGA
>JAUXDP010000298.1 GCA_030618325.1 Methylococcaceae bacterium
CGCAAAGTGGCTTATATAAACACGTTTATTCTGCGGGTTACGGTCAATTTGGTGGTGAACCTGTTGGGGCAATGATTGGGAATTACACATTCTCACCTTCAACCAGAGATATTAAACTATTGCATCACTGTGCATCTGTAGGCGCAATGGCACATGCACCTTTTATTACTGCTGCTGGGTCAGAATTTCTTGATATTGATAGTTACGAAGAATTAGGCAATATTAAAGAAGTTAAAAGTATTTTTGAAGGACCTCGGTTTTTAAAATGGCGCGGGTTACGTGAGTCAGAAGATGCAAAATATCTTGGGCTTACTATGCCACGTTTTTTGTTAAGAGCACCTTACGACCCAGAAGACAATCCGATCAGAAGCTTTAATTATAAAGAGTCATCGGATGGCCAACATGATAATTATTTGTGGGGGAATACAGCATTCCTAATGGGTTCACGTATTACTGATAGCTTTGCCAAGTTCCGCTGGTGCCCAAATATTATTGGCCCACAAAGTGGCGGTACTGTGGATGACTTACCTATTCATACCTTTGAATCTTTTGGTGATTTACAGCTTAAAATACCAACGGAAACACTAATTACAGATCGCAAAGAATTTGAATTAGCAGAAGAAGGTTTTATTCCTCTAACCATGAGGAAAAACAGTGACAACGCAGCATTCTTTTCTGCCAACTCTGCTCAAAAACCGAAAGTATTTCAAAATACTAAGGAAGGCAAAGAGTCTGAAACGAATTATAAACTGGGTACTATGCTTCCTTATATGTTTATTATTAATAGACTCGCTCACTACATCAAAGTTTTACAACGTGAGCAATTAGGAAGCTGGAAAGAGCGTGCTGATATTGACCGGGAACTTAATACCTGGATTAAACAATATGTGGCAGACCAAGAAAACCCACCGCAAGAAGTAAGAAGCATACGCCCATTAAGAGCAGCTGAAATCAATGTAACGGATGTTGAAGGCGAACCAGGTTGGTATCAAATTTCATTGAAAGTTAGACCTCATTTTAAATATATGGGTGCAAACTTTGAGCTTTCACTGGTTGGCCGCCTTGATAAAGATAGCGGTTAGGTCCGATTGTAAATACCCTTAATAAAACAGTTGCATAGATTCTATGCAACTGTTTTATACTTTTTTACTAAAACGCTCTCCATTTGTCATTATCGACTAGGGAACAGTAATTCATAATGGCTCAAAATCGAATTATTCAAGGTAGTTTTTTTGAACGCCTTGATTCAAAATTACCACAGAAAAGAAGTGTTGATGAAAGTCATTACTTATCGCGGACAGTTGAATCTGTAAAAAACAATTTGCAGTGGATGCTAAATTCAAGACAAGGGTGTAGTCAAAGTGCACCTGATTTAGGTTTAGATGATTTTAATGATTCAGTCGGCGGTATCACTGATTTTACAATTAAAATTTCACAAAATATTAAACAAACAATAAAACAGTATGAACCTAGAATTAAAATTCATACGGTTAATTTTGTACCCAACAAAGATGACCCAATGAAACTAAGTTTTCGGATAGAAGGTACTTTACTCATAAAATATCAGAAAAAAGATGTTCTGATAGAGTTGGTATTAAATGGTCTTAACAAACATTACAAAATCTACTAAATTTAGTAAACACAATGTCATTGAAGCAGTTATTTAGAGATGAGTTAGCTTATTTACACCTTCAAGGTAATGAGTTTGCTAAGCGTAACCCAGATTTATCTCATTTTCTTTCTGAAAAATCCTCAGATCCTGATGTTGAGCGGTTGCTGGAAGGGTTTGCGTTTTTATCAGCGCGTTTGCGGCAAAAAATAGAAGATGATTTTCCTGAGTTAACGCACTCTATCATTAATCTGCTATGGCCAAATTATCTTCGCCCTTTACCCAGCGCAACGATTATTCAGTTTTCGCCAAAAGCCGACTCTATCACTGAAAAACAAGTGGTAGCGAAAAAATCGCCGATTCGCTCACAACCTGTTGATGGCGTACAGTGTCAGTTTACTACCTGCCATGATGTCTCGGTTTATCCCCTTATAATAGATTCAGTTGATGAAAACCATTCCAGAGATAAATCAATTGTTGGAATAAATATTCAAACATTAACAGATCAACCACTGAATAAAATTGATTGTGATAATTTAACTTTTTATCTGGCAGGTAGTCGTTATACCGCACAGACACTTTACCTTTGGGTTTTTAACTATCTTGCCCGAGTTGATCTCATTATTGAAGGCCAACCAACACAGACACTAAACTCTAAGCATATTAAACCTATTGGTTTTGATCCTCGTCATGCCATATTGCCTTACCCAGACAATGTATTTGATGGTTATCGTGTACTTCAAGAATATTTAAATTTTCCACAACGGTTTAATTTTTTTGATCTCACTAATCTTTCATCTATTTGGCCTAATGAATCTGCCAAAGAAATTCGCCTAGAATTTCATTTTAAAAAACCATTTCCAGCAGATATAAAAATTCGGCGGAATGATTTTCAGCTTTACTGTACCCCCGCTGTTAATTTATTTGCTTATGATGGAGACCCTATCAATTTGGATGGGAAATCGACAGAATATATGGTGCGGCCTTCTGGCTATAACCATGGAAGCTATGAAGTTTTTTCTATCGATAAAGTAACAGGCCGAAGACAGTCAGCTGATGACTCAAATACAACTAATCGCACTTACTTTGCTTTTGAATCTTTTCAGCATGAAATAGAGCGGTCGCATAATCGCAAAGCCTTGTATTATCGAAATAGAGTCAGTGAATCACAAACCAAATCAGGTTTTGAACAATTTATCAGTTTTATTCGTGAAGATGAAACCTATTATTCACCTGAAGAAGCTGAAATAATTTCAATTGAAATAACCTGTAGCAACCGTAATCTTCCTGAAGCCTTGGCAATTGGAGATATTAATATTTCGACTGAACAAACGCCTTCTTTTGTAACCTTTGAAAATATAACTCGCCCAACAGAACCCACGAGACCTGTTTTAGATGGCAGTTTACATTGGAAGTTAATTTCAAACTGTTCATTAAATTATCTCTCATTATTGAAAATTGAACCTTTACGTTCAATTATTCAGGCCTATGACTTTAAAGCCAATGAAGATGAACAAGCAAAAAGGCATCTTTACCAACGCCTGGATGGAATAGAAAAGATAACAACAACTCCTATAGATCATTTGATTAAAGGACTGCCCATCAGAGGTATTTCTTCGACTATCACGATCAATGCGGATAAATTCCACAGTGAGGGCGAACTCTATCTTTTTGGTACAGTGCTCTCACATTTCTTTTCTTTGTTTTCAAGTATTAATTCATTTCATACACTTGAAGTCGTTAACTCAAACAATAACGAGAGGTATACATGGC
>JAUXDP010000017.1 GCA_030618325.1 Methylococcaceae bacterium
GTTAAGGTTATTTAGAATCTCCTTACCCTACCCTCTCCAGCAGGAGAGGGGGGAACCATCACCCAGGCTTGCCATCAATTCTTGGACTAATTAAAATCGGTAGATAAACAAAAATAAACAACGAAAAAGCAGCCAGCCAACAGAAGGTAGAGATAATAACCGCGCTGGTATATAGGTTGGTAAACCCTATCGGTAGCAACACCCGGATAACTACACCCAGGTTCAGTAACATAAACCCTGTTGTAATCGCTTTAGAAGCCTTCAATTCTCTGCCGGCATGTCCTAAAGAAACTCTGGACATCATGCCTAACGTCAATACGCCAATTCCACCCATAGTAAAAGCATGAAGTGGCAATGTTGGTAGCACCCATTTAAAAGCAGAAAAAGCCGTCAATACAAATCCTAGAATAATCCACGCATAACCTGTATAAAGTACCCATAATAACGGAACAGACCAAACCTTGGGGGTATACCAATAGGCTACTCTTCGGATATTGATTAGGGCGGCAGCAATAGCTGTTATTGCCAACCATCCCCCACTAATTTCTAATAATTCCAAAACAAAAACTAGTACAGCAGATGCTATTGAGGCAATATCTATGGCTGGATTACGCTGTAGGGTAGTCGTCATTTTCAAGCCACGCTCGGTAAAAAATGGAAAAACCCGCCCCGCAATCACCAAAATAATCAACAAAACAGCTGCAAGAACCATAAGAAATCCGCGCCATGCTAGGTTTTCTTCTATTTCCAGCATTTCCAGATGGATCATACCGTTCCCCAACGCCATCAAAACCAGAAAACCGATAAAAGCATAACTTTTAAAATGCTTGGCTTGCTGAATAGGAATACTGATCTGGTAAGCTAGCAATGGAATAAAAGCGAAATCAACCAGAGCAATCAATCCATCGGGTATCAATCCAGCATAGAAAGGTAAAATTCTTCCGTATAGCCATAACAGGCAGAGCCCTGCCAGATGCCCATCGGTGGCTGTCGATTTTCCAGTCCAATTTCTTACCGCAGTCAGCAGAAACCCTGCGATAACAGCTGTGGTGTATCCAAACAACATCTCATGTGCATGCCAGTAATTGCCAATGTAATAATGATTACCTTCCAGGTGACCACTATAGATAGAGCTCCACAGCGCTATCAAAATCAACGCAGAAAACCCCGCAAGCACAAAAAAAGCCCTGAATCCCAAAGCAAATAATGGATAATTAAAAATGGTTTGTTTATTTGTCATTTTCCAACCAATCTAGTTCAGCCTGAGTAAAACCAGCAATTATACGCATTTCCTTGTTAAAAGGGCCTTTGGGCTTTTCTTTCAGATATTGCAAAATCAATTGTTGATAGCTGGCTTCAGGATCAAGCTGTCTTTCTCCGCAAACAAAGTTAAACCAGTACGTTCCGATCTTAACGTGTCCCACTTCATCGTTTAAGATGGTAGTTAGAATTTCTGCACTTTTTAAATCGTTAATTTTATTGAAATTTTTTATCATTGCAGGTGTTACATCTAAACCTCTAGCTTCCATACAGCGAGGAACAAGTGCCAGTCTAGCCAATAAATCATCAGCCGTTTGCTCCGCTCGAACCCATAAACCATCATGAGCAGGTAAATCCCCATAATCCACACCTCTTTGTAAAAGATGATTTCTCAGCAAAGTAAAATGCTGCGCCTCTTCTTCTGCAACTTTCAACCAATCTTGATAAAATTTTTCCGGCAAATCACGAAAACGGTACAAAATATCCCAAGCCAGATTAATTGCCATAAATTCGATGTGTGCTAATGCATGTAACAGGGCTGTAACACCCTGTTCGGTTGAGAATTTACGCCTTGGCATATCACGGGGACTTTTTAATAGCGGTCGTTTAGAAAATTGCGTTTGGCTAATAGGTGCTATGGGATAATCCATTTGATATTCCAGATCTCCTGCCTGATATAATAACCATGCTTTTTGCGTTATTTTTAGTTTTTCATCCACATTTCCCTGATGTAAACATTCACTTGCCAACTTAAACAGATTATTCATTTCTCAACTCGCAAACCCCGAAAATGACTCAAGGTATCAATCTTTCACTACTCATCAGCTATTGCGCATTAATTTTCTGGCTATCTAATCAAACTTCACTACAACCGCCGATGACCTTCCAATATCAAGACAAAGTGTTACATATTGGTGCCTATTTTATAATGGGAGCTTTAGCCTGGCGAAGTTTTTTCACTCTATGCAAAACACGCACAAAAACTGCTATTTTGAGTTTTTTCTTTTGTGCGCTTTACGGTCTTTCAGATGAATGGCACCAATCCTTTGTCCCCGGGCGTTATTATGACTTACTTGACTGGTATGCGGACATGATAGGTGCAATTATTGCGGTATTGGTATCTTACAATATACCATCGCGAACAATTTCCGCTTAATGTTAATCTTCTTCAATACATGACAAAAAATATAAAGAATTAATATAGCCCGTTAAAATGTAATTAAACACCTCTTTCTTGTTCTAGCGACCATGAATAACGATCAATTACAAATCAACGAACTTACCTCCACATTGAACGAGTAATTCATGTGGGACAAGGCCAGAATGGATTGTTTCATTGGTATGTGATGCCTGTGGAGACAGATAATTTAACCCACTTTGCATTGTTCTTTCCTTACTGAACACTAATTTCTTCGCGCTATGGACGGATACATCAATTCTCTAGTCAATGAAGCGTTTTATCAGTCAGTTGGACAACATCCAATCAAAAAGATTTTTTGCTGATCGTGGCTTTATTGATGAAAGATAAAGCTAACCGCTTTGGTACCTTTCAGAAATTGATTATCTGGTCATGTATTTTAAATTTTGTGTCGCTCATGTGTATTTTCATCCTCCCATCATGAACAGAATCCCAATGTATTTCAGACTCCTTTCATGTTAGAAAGTATTCCCCTTCAGGCCCATTTCATGTTGGAGAAGGCTATATATTTACAGAACCACTTTAGGAGGTTATCATAAAGGGGTTCTTTTATTAATAAAGTGTCATTCGGAATTTTGAAGAAAGCCTAACTTCCAGAATAGTAAAATTTGATTTTTTACCTTGCTTCCGAAATGAAAAAGAAAGTTCTTGCCCTAACAAACCTCTATCCGAGTATGGTGATGCCTCGCAATGGCATTTTTATAGAACACCGGCTACGAAGTTTACTGGGAACCGGTGGAGTAAAAATCAAAACGGTATCGCCAGTCCCATATTTTCCTCTGAAAACCAAGCGTTTTGAGCAATATAGTAAATTTTCACAAGCACCAAAAGCCGAAGTGCGCCACGGTATTGAGGTAACGTACCCTCGTTATCCCGTGATTCCTAAGATTGGCATGAACCTAGCCCCTTTCTTATACGCAAGCGCACTAATTCGACCACTCACAAATTTGATCCAAAATGGATATGACTTTGATGTAATCGATACTTATTATTTTTATCCTGATGGCGTGGCTGCTGCCTTATTGGGATTCTATTTCAAAAAGCCTGTCATCATTACCGCTCTGGGTTCTGATTTAAATATCATCGCTACATATCCATTACCGCGCCGCATGATTCAATGGGCAGCCCGAAATGTAGCCGGAACCACCACCGTCTGTACTGCCTTGGCCGATAGGCTAGTAAACCTGGGCGTGGATAAGGGTAAAATACAGACCATATTGCACGGAGTAGATCAGGAATTATTCAAGCCTCCCGAAGATCGTGCTGATTTACGAAAACGTTTGGCGCTGAACACTACTACACTCCTTTCTGTGGGCAACCTGATTGAGCTCAAAGGCCATCATATCGCCATTCAAGCTTTGACCAGTTTACCTGATATCGAACTACTTATAGCGGGACAAGGTAAGGAAGAGAACAAATTAAGGGCGCAGGCAAGATCATTAGGTGTAGTCGACAGGGTTCGGTTCCTTGGTCTCGTAAATCAGGAAGATTTATGCGACTACTATGGCGCATCAGATATACTTGTCCTTGCCTCCAGCAATGAAGGAATACCTAATGTGCTCTTGGAATCAATGGCTTGTGGTACACCAACCATTGCCACATCGGTTGGGGGGATTCCGGAAGTTATTACTTCTCCGGAAACCGGGTTGCTTATGGAAGAACGGACGCCGGAGGCGTTAGTCCAAGCCGTTCGAACTGTGCTAGCAAACTATCCCGATCGCAAGAATACCCGCCGACAGATTGAAAAATTTAGTTGGAAAAACACGGCAGAGGAGCATCTTGAACTGATTAATAGCATCTTAAAATAGATCAGAGTTGTCTATCTGGTTAGTTTTGTGCGTCCTTTGTCTTCGATGCCCTTCGAACCCAGGTAATACAACCTTGTTTGTAAACTACAGTGTTTCGTAAACTTTTTGGTAACCCTGTACCATCGCAGTAAGACTGAATTTATTCATAGCTTTGTTGTGTCCGGCTTGGCCATGCACTTTTGCCAGCTCTGGGTCGTCAATGTACTTTTGCAGAGCGGAAACAATGGCTTCAGGATTCGCTGCGGGAACAAGTTGTCCCGTTACGCCATCTTCCACGATTTCCGGGTTCCCCCCTACATTAGTCGCAATCACCGGCAATCCGCTTGCCATCGCCTCGAGAATTGTATTCGATATCCCTTCCCGTAGTGAAGGCAAGGTGAAAATATTGAACGAACGATAGATTTCGGGGGTGTTTGAGCAAAAGCCAGGTAACCAAACCAGATCGCTAACACCACCGGCCTCTAAAATAGACTCAATTTCTGAACGTAACTCGCCGTCTCCTACAATAACTAACCGGGCCGTTTCACGGAGATTCGGGCAAAGCTCAATTAAGCGGACAAACGCATGTGCCAAGGTAATCTGATCTTTTACTTTTCCTAGCCTACCAATGGTGCCAATCACTAATGCCCCCCTTGGTGGGGCGAAATCTCGGGGAAATATTGGTGCCGGATTAGTATTGTTAGCAGGGGGCTGGAAAATTTCGGTATCAACACCATTGTAAATGAGAGAAATTTTATGCTTTGGTATGCCTATTTCCTTATGTAGCCAATTCTCCAAGTCATGGGATACGGTAATATAGCGCCGGGTAAACAACTGGCTTAGGCGCCGCAGAAAATTGTACTTGCTATGATGGCCTGCTAGTTCCATTAAATCCAATCCATGTTCGCTGTGAATAAGCCGACGAACACCAGATAACGCTGCAGGTACAAGCATATCAAGGGTTGGAATATTGCGGGTATGAACTATATCTGGCTTGAACTTTCTTATCACCGACCATACTTTCTTATAGGCGGACAAATCTTTCCCGTCCTTTTTGTTAATTTCTATTATTTCCACGTCGGAACGGGAAATCCGATTTTGAAAGTCGGTAGCGGGTTTAAGGCTGATAATCACATGACAGAAACGGTCAGCCGGCAAATGGTTTATCAGATTAACAAGCCCATTTTCCAATCCGCCAAAGTCCAGCTTGAATATGATATGACAGATTAGGAGTGGTTTTTCCACCCTATCTATGTTCAAAATTTGGGTCATTCTTTGTTTTGGGTTCAGGGGTTAATTTTGGCGAGAATACCTATATAAATGATATGAGACAAGGTAAATAGTCACTTTTTCTGAAGTCACAACCTTTTGTTACTAAGTGCAGGGTTTACTTTGTCTTAACGATAAAAAAATCCCTTTACCCAATCCGTGTTATTCTCCCACGTAAGACTTTGTTCACCCATAGCCAAATGACACCAAATTCAGTTGACGCTGGTAGATACTCGATAAACTCTAGCAACGCATTGAAATTTGATATAAAAATGACCACTGGAAATAAACTGTGTTGCCAGCGGTTGACTGCAACTTTTTTGTGTATCCTGCATGGCCATGATTGTATGGGGTGAATTCAATATACACTATCCAGAAAGGAGTAATGTGTCAACACTTTTCCGGACACAAAGCGACACAGTTTTTGCTCAACTTCATAATCACAGGTGACTTATTATCATTAGCTTAATGAATTCACTCTCGGCAATAAAACACTCGAACTATTCAAATATTGACTGCTTAGCATCGGTACGAGTCTTAAACTGGCAATGGTGAATCAATCCTGTTTTTTAGGGCAAGAAAAAGCTTTCATAGACTATATTGAAGCCTTGACTGGTATGCGGACATGATAGGTGCAATTATTGCGGTATCGGTATTTTACAGAATACCCTCACGAGAAATAACAGCTTAAGGTGTAATTTCTTGCTAGTCTTTATTTTTTGTAGCTTGAGTATTGGCTTTCTGGTTAAAACTGACAGCCCATTCTTATCACTGATAATATCACCGGTAACTTTATATCTGGGATTCGGCTTTATTCTATGCAGCGCAATTGCTACATTGAGTAAGCGTATTCATTTTTCATATGCCTATGACGGATTTTCGACCGGAGCTCTATTAGTCTGGTTTTCTTATTGGCACCAGTTTTTTAAAAATGAAACCCCGATGTTTTATTTTTTCCCTCTTTATTTTGCCTTTGTCACGGCACTGGTAACTGTGATATTTCTCAAACGCGATGACTGGGTTGACCAAGAAAGCCTCACTGCTATGCAGCACTTTTCCAACTTCCTTAGATTTCATCCCATTACTATTGCTGCTTTGGTATTAATCAGCCTGGAAATGCATAGCCATTTCTTGCTTTTTCCTACTATGATGACACTGTTTATTATGCGTTATGTGTTCACAAGCTATCTGGCAGAACACCAATCGTAACTGCATATTTTACTCGGCAATACCGACCTGCAAGGCATCAAACCAATCCAGAAAACGATTCACATCATCACCCTTAAACATTCGGCCATGTTGAGGTGCCAATATATCTATATCCAAATCGCGAACCCGATCTATCCATGCCCGTTTAGCTTTATTTGATGGCATCCAGCGTTGATGGAAAAAGCGCATTTTATCAACATGATCTTCAAATTTATCCACAAAAATAGGGGCACCAGGCTCTTCCAAAGCAGCACCAATATCGCCGGACATCAGAATTTTGGCTTTAGGGTCATAGATATTAAAATTTGCTGAAGAATGTAAATAATGGGCAGGAATAACCTGTAATTCAGTATTATCCAAGGTAATCACCCCACCATTATCCTGAATGGGTACATACTCTATAGATTCACACCCAAAATGACGAATAAATCCTTCCCATAACCCGGATGCATGTAATTTAGCATTGGGCAAGGCTTGGTCCCATAACCCCAATGAAGAAATTATGTCGGGATCCTGATGTGAGGCAAACAAATCGGTTATTTCTTCAACCGGCGCATAATGAAGAACAGCAGCCAACATGGGTGCGAATAACTCAACACCACCGGGATCAATCAATAAACAACGCGAAGCTGTACGTACCAAATACTGGTTAGTATCAATGATATCATTCGGTTTATTTTCATCCCGTCCAAACATTAACCACTGATGCGATCCTTCGTAAATTTTTGTCATTTTCATGAGAAATGATTCCTCTTTAAAATATATAAGACTGACTTGCTAAAAAAAAATTATTGCTTTGGTTTTTAAAAATTAGCCTCTAATCTGAAAAACTAATAATAGATAACGCACTTCGACAACGTTGGACATTACCATGAATAACCGATGCGGCATTATCAACACTTTCAGCAACCGCTTGTAGGCTTTGTAAATATTCGCCAGCCTGAGATGCTTCGATTCGAGAATTGGCAGCAATGACCCTGGCAGCACGCGCTGGATGCATTACATCACCTAATTGTTCTAGTAAATGCTCTACATGATTTTGGAATTGCTTGCGACACTCCAGCTTATTCTGCCCTACTCGCTCAAGTGGAGAATCCAAAGACGAAGCATACGCAGCATTCATTGCCAGTCTGTTGACTTGATCAAACGTGTTTGATGCTGCTGTCATCTTGTATTCATTAACAGCCAACTGATAAAGCTGTATCGCCTGCTCATTAATCGCATCAACCAAACCAATAGTTTCTTTTGCTAACTCATTAATAAAATCTGTGATTGGTTGAAATCCCTTTGCCTTTTCTCCTGCCCTAAAAGCGATTGCTTTAGCATTAGCGGCAGCTAATGATATTTCTTTAGCAACATCCATAACATCGCTAAGCTCTGCAGCTATTGAAGCTACAGCAACAAATTGTGATTTACCTTGCATTGATTTATTCATACTTTTAAGTATAGATTAACCTGGAAAAATATGGTTACCCTTCATAGGGCCACTCAAAAATGGCTTTTACCCGAGTGCCATTATCGGAATACTCCAGGCTCTCACATAATGAATTAACCAATTGAATACCTCGACCATGAAAATCTTGATTTTCAGAAAACCTGGAAACCTGTTTTTGAAAATCAAAACCATCCCCAGTATCGTTCATCCGAATAGTCAATCGTCCGCCATTCTTGACAGGTAGATGGCTAAAAATGACTTTAACAGAGCCTTCCCTTTCTAATAGGCGTTTTTCTCTTAACTTATAATATTGGCCAAATCCCTCTGCTGATTCCTTAAGTTTTGAATCAAGCCCAAGTAATCCATGATCCACGCAATTATTGAACAACTCACTAATAATCATGAAAATGGATTCTGAATATTTCAGCAAACCTTGTATTTCCATTATTGAATTCAGCATAACTGGAACAGGACTAACATATTGCAATGTTTTAAGATCGAACTCCATGGAGCTTTTCCAGACTAACGGGGTGATTTCCTTATATTGACTTGCTTCGCCTAGATTTCGCCAAGGCACATTTTCCGAATCACACTGAATTTCAATCAGGGTAATATCATCCTGTTGCTCTGACCCCGAACAATGTTGATGCTGCCCCTGCAACATACGGTCAAAAACAGATTCTTCACTCGTATTTAGACAGTCTTCTATCCCTTTAAAATCAAATTGCTCCCCTTGCTTATTTTCTGCTTCTATGATGCCGTCAGTAAACAGATAAAGATAATCATCTGCACTGGCTGGAAATAATTGCTCCTGTAAATCAAAATCCTCAACGATTCCTAAAGGCACATTTTTGGAAACAATTTTTTCAATCTTTCCAGAATTTTTATTCAGTAAATAATGATCTGGCAAACCACAGGCCATCACATTAATAAACCTGGAATCGGGGTCTAACGTGACCAACGTAGCAGCCAAAAACATGTGTACAGGGAGTAAAGAATGTAACTTTTTGTTGATTTCCAGTAATATCTCTCTACCAGTGAAACCTTTATTAACCATGCCATAAAAAACCTCTGCCGTTGGGCTGGCACCGATGGAAGCAGACAAACCATGGCCGGTAAAGTCACCTAGCAGACAATGAAGCTGATTCCCAGGTGTTTTGGCCACTAAAAAAATATCTCCATTGAACAAAGCCATCGGTGATAAAAAATGTCTGACGTTAGGTGTTTCCAAAAATCGAGCATGAATTATTTTTTCATGAATGCTAGCCGCAACATCGTGTTCTTGTTCAGCTATTTGTTGAAACGCCAGCAATTCTTGTTTTTGCTGAAATTGCCCTTCGTATAAGCGCTTAAACTTTAATAGGGAATTAATCTTGGCCTTTAAAGTAGTTGGGTTAAATGGCTTGACAATAAAATCGTCTGCTTTAGCCTCAATACAACGCTCCAAGGTTTCTTCGTTGTCTTGAGCGGTGATAAAAACAATAGGTACATATTCATCTGCAGACAAGGAACTGATCATTTTTTTTGCGGCACCAATACCATCTAGATTGGGCATAATCACATCCAGAATGCATAAGTCAGGCTTTTTTTGCATAAAAAGTTCGACAGCTTCCACGCCATCACAGGCCAAAATGACTTCGACTTCTTCGCTAGCCAACATTTCTTGCAAAAACATCCTCTGTAGGCGCGTGTCATCAGCAACTAATATTTTTACAGCTTGATTCATTTTTAGTATGAGATTATTGATAACTGAAATAGTTAACTAAATTGTATCGGTGGCTCCATCATTTTGATAACAATAAAAAACCTAGGCAACAGTGAATAATTTATCAAAACTAGCAATTTCCAGAATTTTCTTCACTTCTGAGTTTGCATTTACAATTCGTACTTTTTGTTTATCTCCACCTATTTTATCGCGCAATACTAACAGCATACCTAGTGCGGAACTATCAACATAATCTGTCGACCTTAAATCTATTATGACCCGCTTTACAGCTGAATTAATTTTATCAGTTGCCTTTCGAAGCTCTTGATGAACACTAAAGTCAAAGCGACCAGATATTTTTATGCTCAATTCACTGGTATCATTTTTTAATTCTACATTTACTGACATTTTTTCTTTCCCGGTTTAGTATTTAAAAATTGCTTAAAACTATTCAGCAGAACCTTGTGCCTGTTCTGATTGTGTCTGATCTTTGTGAGTACAAGGAAAAAGTGCACAGTTTATCTGTATAAATGAACACTTTTAAAGCCGTAATCGCGAAAATCAGGTTTGAACTGAACAATTACACCTAAAATAATTCAATTTCACCTTCACTAATACTCCCTTGAGCGACTGCCTTGTTTTCATGCTTTTGCCATTGTTGTTGCATATCCTGGAAGCGCTTAACACCATCTTTTAGCTCTTTAGTCCAGACATCAGCATCACCTGTTTTAAAGCTACCTAAACCTATTCTGACCTCATCCACCATCGTCTGAAAATGTTGCGTATTTACTTGCATATATTCAAGCAATTGTCGTGACATATCTTCAAACTGCAAAGCTCGAACAGCAGCACCTACATTAGTTTCAATCTGCCCAGTAATCCCAGAAACCTGGTTTAGCTTTACTGCAAGATGCTCATTCATTTCTGCAATATCAGTCATCATTTCATCAACATGTGCTTTTGAAGTAATCGCAACACTCATGTCTTTTGAAGCCATTTTCTCAATCATTTTTGTAGCGTTGTTGATATTGTTTTTGGAACTATTCACCACTGTACGTATTTCTTCACTAAATTTATCCGAATTTTTGGATAAATTCCGGACTTCATCCGCTACCACTGCAAATCCTCTACCTGCCTCACCTGCCCTGGCAGCTTCAATTGCCGCATTTAATGCCAATAAATTAGTCTGGTCTGCAATACTTTGTACATCAGTCAACAGTTTTTCGATCTGATTCATATGACTACCCAGATCGTTAACGACATGCACCATCTCTATACTTTGTTTGCTTACAGATAATATTTGTTCAATAAACTGATCCAGTACTTGTGCAGTTTCAGTGGTGAAATCCTGAAAACTCAGAGTTGCATTGTCTTCACCTTCTGTAGCTCCACTCATATCGGCTATCATGGTGTAAACAGCTGTTGACTGCTCGGAAGCCAGATCATTCACCCCATTAAAACTGTTAGCCATAGTAACTACAGCATCGGCTACCACAGATTTTACTTGTTGTAACTCCGCATCAAAAGTATCTATCTCTTGCTTAACACAAGCTTCAAAAGCCGATAGATAGCTTTCAATAGCAGTATCAAACTGCCTTAAATCTTGTGTTTCCTCCGTCATTGAGGAAATCTGATTTTGCTGAGTGTAAACTGCATATATCCATAGCAAAGCCATTATCGGTAGCATGACCCAATACAGAATTTGGATAGAAAATACGATAGATAACATCAGCGCCAAAGCCAACATTAAAATTGGAGTCCAAATGCTTTGTATAAACTTTTTCATAAAACTATCTAACTCTGATTTGCCAAAGTAATGATCTGTTTAGCCACCTGATCCAGAGGTTGTACATAATCAGTACATCCCAATTTATAAGCTTCCCCAGGCATACCCCATACAACGCTACTGGCTTCATCCTGAATAATCGTTTTAGCACCAGCTTCATGCATGGCCTTCATACCTTTGGCTCCATCTGCTCCCATACCGGTCAACAATACACAGACCGCATTTGCACCTACATTCTGTGCGACAGAATTGAACATCACATCAACTGCAGGTTTATGCCGATTCACCGGCTCACCATCATCCAGTTTGCAGATATAACGCGCCCCATCCCGAACCACTAATAAATGCTTGTCTCCAGGTGCTATGTAAATATTTCCTGGTAAAATCTGCTGCCCTTCTTTGGCAAGACAAGCTGTCATTGCGCCCGCTTGATTTACATGCTTGGCAAAAGACTCACTAAATGCAGCGGGCAAATGTTGAGAAATCACAATGGGCGGAGTATTGTCTGGCAAATCAGCTACAACATCTTTTATAGCCTCGGTTCCACCTGTTGAAGCACCCAGAGCAATAATTTTATCAGTCGTCTTAAAGTGTACTTTTGGAACAGATGAAGAACTAGGCGATCTAGTTTTCTTTTCAACTGCCCGAGCATCTCTCGCACGCACATTGGCTCGGGCTGCAGATTTTACTTTATTAATAATATCTGCCGCATAATGATTTAGACTTTCTGTTACATCCATTTTAGGTTTAGCGACAAAATCAACCGCACCAATTTCCAATGCCTCCAGAGTCACTGCTGCGCCCTGCTCTGTTAGAGTAGAAATCATAACCACCGGCATAGGCCGCAGGCGCATTAAATTACGTAAAAAAGTCAATCCATCCATACGCGGCATTTCAACATCTAGTGTCAAAACATCAGGGTCCAGTTTCTTAATTTTATCCCTGGCAAGAATTGGATCTGCAGCGGTTCCTACCACCTCAATATCAGGGGATGAACTAAAAATTTCCGTCAGCATTTTTCGAATTAATGCCGAATCATCCACAATTAACAATCGTATTTTTTCCATGTATTACCTTACCTGTTAAAAAAGTTCGATATCAGTACTTTCAACAACTGTATCTTTAATACTAGTACTGTATTCCAGTTCTTGCTTAACAACCTTATCGTTATGAAGGTTCTTAACTTTTTTCATTCTTACTTTTCCCGTTTTAGGGAAGTACTGAACATTTCTAGGATAAATATCACCTAAATCCTGACTTAGCAAAGATAGCCCCTCAGCATCTACATATTCAAGAGCAAACTCAACATTTTGTTCTCCAACTGATCCCATAGTGGGGATAACCTTTCCGCCTCCAAATAGCTTGACTTCGAGATTTTTACGTTTGCCACCATGCTCTAAAATCGTGTTAATTAAGTGTTCCATCGCATAGTTGCCATAACGCATAGCATTGCCCACAACTGCTTCATTACCACTTTGCAATTTTTCTTTTGATGTTTGTGGCAACATAAAGTGATTCATACCACCTACACCAGAAACCTTGTCCCGAATACAGGCAGAAATACAGGACCCCAATACAGTAGTAATTAACTCATCTTCATTGGTAACGTAAAATTCACCAGGTAAAATTTTTGCAACCATGATGTTTTTTTCGGTATTCCAATACCTTTTAATGGTTGAAAAACCACTAATTGAAGGTCCAGTCTTCGGTTGTACATGAGCCATTGTTTTTGTTATTTAATATGACGAAGTTTAATGTTGGCACAAATATAGTGCCTTACAATTCTTGCATGGTAAGTTTGTTACCACCTGCGCATTTCCCTACAATTTTTTTAATAAAGGCTAATTACCTTAACCTCTAAACTTTTTGGTAAATAGTATTCCCTATCAAATCGAAATCGGTAGAAAGTTGGTGTAAAGATTCTGAATGACCAATAAACAAATACGATTTACTCGCTAGCAATTTTGCATAACGTTTTGCCAACGTTTCCTTGGTTTCTTTATCAAAGTAGATCAAAACATTACGACAGAATATAAAGTCGAATGGCCCTTTCATGGGCCAGTCACCCATCAGGTTAAGCTGCTTAAAACTAACTAATTGTCTTAGCTCATTTTTTACTCTGACTTTTTTTACCTGAGTCTCTTTGCCTTTTTGAAAGCACTTTTTAATCTGTTTATCTGGCAAATCATCTATCCTGTCCCCTGAATAAACACCACTGGCTGCTGTTGCCAATACTTCGGTATCCAGATCAGTTGCTAATATCTTTATTTGCCAATCTGCAGGGACTAACTCCTTCAAAGTCATAGCAATTGAATACGGTTCCTCACCCGTTGAACAACCAGCTGACCAGACCTTTATCGTTTTTGAATGCTGGTTTTTCTTTAGCAAATCCGGAATAACCTTGCCATGCAAAAATCCAAAATGATGATTTTCACGGAAAAAAGAAGTCAGATTGGTCGTTACTGCATTGATAAAATCGGTAAATTCAAGTTCATTATTATCATTCAAATACTGACAATACTGCTTGAAATTTGCTAACCCCAAAGTCCTGACTCGTCGGGACAAACGGGAATAAAACATATCAAACTTATCATCAGGCACCAAGATTCCTGAATGTTGGTTTGACAACTTCCTTAGAAAATCAAAATCTTCAAAGGTGTATTCAAATTCTCGTTGTTTTTGAATCACAATTTTTTATGTGTATTAAATAAAAGTTATATTCATCACGAAGACACAAAGGTTAGAGAAAGGACTCCGTAACCTCAGTGAGGATCAGCTACTAGGCAACATCCAGCATCTCTGCTACACCTATTAACTTTGCAGAATCTATAAATCTTTCCGAAGCTGTAAATTCAACTTGCTTATGTAATTTCACCGCTTCCTGTTTAAAAACTACTAACAGTTGCAATGTTGCCGTGTCGATTAATTTTACTTCTGCAGCATCAATTTCAATGTTTTCGTTCTGCTCGAGAGAAGCCATTAGCCTTTCATGCAAATCCTTAACCTTCTGGATTGATATTTCCGGCTCAA
Organism: Methylococcaceae bacterium; assembly: GCA_030618325.1. Lineage (GTDB taxonomy): Bacteria > Pseudomonadota > Gammaproteobacteria > Methylococcales > Methylomonadaceae > JALSJK01. The sequence goes on from JAUXDP010000017.1 coordinate 14,680, forward strand.
GTTTCACAAGGGAATCTCCAGAAACTTTTGTTTTTTCCTCTTCGGTGTCTTGACTCATACGTGTTCCTTGACAATATTTTTTACAGATTTACTATTCGACTAAATTCTCAAACTCTTCTGGGTTTAATAAATTATTTACATCAAGTAGCATGATCATTCTGGTATCTTGAACATACAAACCCTGCATATAACGAGTATCAATTTTAGAACCCAGATCGGGAGCACTACGAACATCCTGCTGGTTAATATCCAGCACATCAGATACACCATCTGCCACGATACCTATCACTCGATTCTCAGCTTTCTCCCCAAGAGACAATACGATAACTACGGTTACCGGCGAATACTCAACCTTTTCCATACCGAAGCGTTCCCGCAAATCAATAATCGGGACTATTGTTCCCCGCAAATTTAATGCTCCTTTAATATAATCAGGAGTACTAGGTATATCCCGAACGGGCTCCCATCCTCTAATTTCTCTAACCTTGAGAATTTCCAGACCATAGGACTCATCAGCAAGTGTAAAGGTCAAATACTGATCTATACTCGGCTCGTTGGCCTCTGCCAACTGATACTCATTCGCCATAATTAATAACTCTATTTATTTGGTTTATCGGGTGTAAAATTATTTCTTGTACGGTATACCTTGAAATATATTGGGCAATAATCCCTTACCTTTTATTAAAACTCTTCCCAGTCATCTTCACTCGCCGTTGGTATGGTGGGTGCAGCAGAAGCAGCACGTGTTACTGGTGCAGGTGTATGTTTTACTGCAGGAGCTTGACTTGTTTGTTTGCCTGAGATACTCCCCTCAGTCTCCGTCAACAAACTAACTATCTGGTCAGAAAGTACAGCTACACGTTGATAATCCTGTTCGGCATCTTGGGTATTACCACTATGCTTGTTATTGATACAACTAAGCACCACCCCATGCATTTCTTTATGTAGTACTTCCATTTTTTGCATTGGCGGTATATGTCCATAATTGGCCATACCACTTGAATAAAGCCATTTTCCTAAATCACAATCAGTATGAGAGACTGCTTGATCTGTAGTTAAAGACTCGTTACCGTCAAGAAAATTCTTCAACTTAGCCTTCCAGGCCAAATGTTTACTTTTAGCCAGAGCAAAATCTAATGAATCACCAGACTGAGATGATGCCCCTCCCCCCGAAACTGACCAGGTTTTAGTATTAGCACCACCACCTTCAAAGAAACTCACAAAAGTAGCCATTGAGTCACACTGCTCACTCATGGATACACTCGCAGCTGAGGCCTGTTCTGCTAAAGCTGCATTTTGTTGGGTAATTTCATCCATTTGTGAGACAGCTGTATTGACCTGTTCAATACCTTGCGACTGTTCAGTACTGGCTGCTGCAATTTCGGCTACGATGTCACCTACTTTTTTAACCCCAATCACTATTTCGTTTAATGAAACGCCGGTTTGATTAACCAGATCAGTACCGGTACGCACTCGTTGAATACTGGTTTGAATCAAGTCCTTACTTTCCTGTGCGGCAGTGGCACTGCGTTGCGCCAAGTTTCTAACTTCGGTCGCCACGACTGAAAAACCGCGTCCTTGTTCACCCGCTCTAGCTGCTTCAACCGAGGCATTTAATGCCAACAAATTGGTTTGAAAGGCAATTTCATCGATCACACCAATAATTTCAGAAATCTTGTTACTACTTTCATTAATCTCATCCATTGCAGTTACTGCATTTTGGACTACTTCTCCACCTTGTTCCGCTAATTGTCTTGCCGAACTTGCCAATTTATCGGCTTGTTGGGCATTATCTGAATTGTTTTTCACGGTACTGGTTAACTCTTCCATACTGGAAGCCGTCTGCTCAAGGCTGGCAGCCTGCTCTTCTGCCCGATGGGATAGATTATTATTACCACTAGCGATTTCTTGTGATGAATTGTTAATAAAATCTGATGATTCTTTAATTTGACCAAAAACTTCGCTTAATTTACTAAAACTTGCATTGATATCATTCATACAAGTGCCATATAGACCTTGGTAGTTGCCAGTCACCGTTTTGGTCAAATCACCATTGGCAAGACCTCCCATAACATTGGCAACTTCATTCATCACTTTTTCTACAGTCTCGGTCACTTCATTGATATTACTACTCAATACTTCGAAGAAACCCTCTTTGTCTGCCATGTTAATGCGACTGCTAAGTTGCCCAGATTTAACACCTTCTACAATGGTTTGAATCTCGCGCTCAATAGCTACCTCCTTAGTTCTATCCAGCCACTCAACAACGATACCTATACGATCACCGTCATCATCAAGAACCGGGCTGGCAGTAATATCCATGCTATGTCCACCGATCATTAAAGTAGAACGAAAAGTATCGGTCAATTTATCCAGCATCCCACGTTGGTGCGCTGGGTTTTTATGGAAAATATCAATATTTGTACCTAATAATTGGTCGGCATTAAAATTAGGTAATTGGGTTTTGATATCAGCTTCAGCATCTTTAAACATCTTCTGAACAGTTTGGTTCATGTAGATGATTTCATAATTATTGTTGGCCACCATGACATTGGATTCGACATTATCCAGTGCCTGCTGAATTCGATTTGATGAATTTGCCGCATGACGCGCCTCTGCTAAATCAACATTGAGTTTTACCTGAACTCCCTGCAAGGCTTTCATGGTATCGCCCAATTCATCCTTACCGTTTAGATCAACATTGTTTCTAAACTCACCATCGGTCAAGCGGTAGAAAACATGATTAATCTTATTTATAGAACCCGTAATATAACGAATCAGCAGCCATCCGATAAAAGCAGCCATTGTTATCAGAACTGATAGCAAACCAAGACTAATATATTTAGATTGATTAAAGCCACTTACTCGATTTTCCAGAAGCTGTATTAAATTTGGAGCAACCGTGTCATAAAGAGCTATTGATGGTTTTATAGCGGCAGTTCCCTGGTCAAAAATCTGTTGTGCAGAAAATTTACTGGTTTCTGCATCGATAACATTATTTCTGATAGTCTGTAGATACCGATTTATATCTGTTTTAACTTGTTGTCTATGCTCAGAAAACATCGGCTTTAATGATGCATTATCAGATAATGATGCATCAATATCTTGTATCGTTGCTCTTAGCAATTCTTCTATAGAATTGAGCTTTATGGAAAGATTCAGCCGTTGATTATTAGTAACCACCCCATCAGCAACCACACCTGAACTGTAACCGCGTAACGCCCCCAATTTTTCAATTAATTGTGGCAATCTATTAACCGCCAAATCCATTAGATAAAAACTATCCAAATCCGGATCCAAAATTAAATTTGAAGAATCGCCGATATGGACAAAAAGGTCTTGAATTTTCTGGATCAGTGCCGAGTGTTGTACGAAGCTTTGTTTAGCGGTAAGTTGTAAAGCCTTGCCTTCCAGTACCACCCAATCTTGTTTGATTTCATTCCACAAAGCACCACTTTTTAAGCTGGCTCCTAACTGCTCTTCAATTCTATCAACAGCTACTAAATCTTCAGCTATGGTTTTTTGTTGTTGCGTTATCGAGCTGATATTTCCAGTTTTACCTGCCTTTAGATACGAATTAACCATACCTCGGTGTTGCGCCGTATGGATCAACACTTTTTTCAAAGGAAATAAATAGTTAACACCATCTATTTCTTTTTTTGCAAAATCAATGGATATGTTTTTCTCGTTCACTAACAAACCCATTAAAATAAAAGCAGGTAAAAGTAATAACAACGCTGTTGAAGCAATTTTCTTACCCAACGACATCCCTTTTACAAAATTAATTTTTTCCCAGAATGTTGGTTCCAATGAGACTTTCTTCTGGCGAATTTTGTCATATAATGCCTCCGCATCACGAACCTGTTCCTTTGACGGTGCGTAGCGGCAAGACATAAATGAATCCAGACGTCCATCTTTATAATTTGCCGTCACATTGGCTTCAACCCAATAATAATCACCATTTTTGCAGCGATTTTTCACCAGTCCTTTCCAAGGATAGCCCGACTTAACGGTTTTCCATAAATCAGCAAATGCTTCGGGCGGCATATCGGGATGGCGAACAATATTATGACTAGAGCCAATCAATTCCTCTCGAGAAAAACCACTGATTTCAACAAAGGCGTCATTGGCCTCAATAATGCGGCCTTTTACATCTGTTCTAGTGACCAATATCGTCCCATCTTTCATCAGGACTTCATGGTCAGTAACCGGCATATTCATCTTCATTGTCTATTCTCCTTTCTCACCACACTCGTCATACTCATCAGTTTAAATTTCATCTTCATCATCAACGCCTTCTAATTTCAATAATTTGTCAACATCCAAAAGCATTAGCATTTGCTCATCCACAGCGGCTAAGCCGTTTATATATTCGGTGCTGACTTTAGTCCCGAACTCAGGGGAGTTTTGTATCGTTGTTTTATCGATATCTATAACATTGGAAACAGCGTCCACCACAACCCCCATAATTCTGCTTTTACCGTTTATTTCTGTTTGCAATATCACCACGACGGTTAAAGGCGTATATTTTGAATGGCCCAGATTGAATTTTTCGCGCAAATCAATAATGGGGACAATTGCACCACGTAAATTAACCACGCCTTTCTCATAAGAAGGTACGTTAGGAATTCTGGAAACGGGTTCCCAGCTTCTGATTTCCTGGACACGAAGGATATCAACCCCGTATTGTTCATCGCCAAGGATAAAACTTAAAAACTGTACCGCATTTTCCAGCTGGTTCTGTTCATCCCCAATCACTGCTTGATTTTTTGCTTCAGTCATTTTATTTGCTCCCTACTGATTGGATAGTCTGACTAATCCTGGAATATCCAGAATAAGCGCCACGGAACCATCACCCAATATGGTTGCTCCTGAAACACCTTCAACACGTCTGTAGTTAGCTTCCAGGGATTTAATAACCACTTGCTGCTGCCCTAATAAATCATCGATAAATAAGCCACACCGCATCCCCTGCCCATCGACAACTACAATCAAACCTTCGGTCAATCGAGTTGCCTTAGCGGATTCCACAGAAAATATTTCGTGCATTCTAACGACAGGTAAATACTCATCTCTCAAGCGGAAAGTTTCCCCTTTTCCTGCGACACGGTTAATCATGCCTTCATTGATGTTGACCGTTTCAATAATAGAAACTAATGGCACAATAAATCTTTCATCACCAACGGCAATTGATTGACCATCTAAAATCGCTAACGTTAAAGGAAGGTGGATAGCGATGGTTGAGCCTTTGCCCAGTTCAGAATCAATTTCTATATTGCCACCCAAAGCTTGAATATTTTTTCTGACTACATCCATTCCGACACCACGACCGGAGACATCGGTGAGCTTTTCGGCAGTTGAAAAACCAGCATGAAAGATCAATTCAAAAGTCTGTTTATCCGTCAGAATGGTATCTGCTTCGATCAATCCTTTCTCAATGGCTTTGTTTCTTAATACTTCTTTATTCAGACCTTTACCATCGTCAATCACTTCAATCACAATATTGCCACCGCGATGATAAGCATTCAGGTTGATCGTTCCAGTTTCGGATTTTCCAGCGGTAACACGGTCTTCGGGCATTTCTATACCGTGATCCAGGCTATTTCTGACTAAATGTACCAAGGGATCGCTGATTAACTCGATAACGGTTTTGTCCACCTCGGTATTCTCACCACTGAGCTTTAATTCAATTTTTTTATTTAATTTAGTACTGAGATCATGAACCAGGCGTGGAAAACGGCTGAACACAAAACTAATCGGCAACATACGGATATTCATTACACTTTCTTGTAATTCCCGGGTGTGTCTACCCAATTGCGTTATGCCATTTTTCAGTTGTTCAATTTTATTAGGCGCAAAATCTTCTCCAACCAAACTCAACATTGATTGGGTAATAACCAGCTCACCAACCATATTAATTAAAGTGTCAATTTTTGCGGTATCAACACGAATAGAGCTGGAGCCTTTGGGTTTATTGTCTTTTTTCTCTGCTTTGGCTTTGCTTGCCTTGGTATCTGTCTGCTCTGCTTTTGTGATCGAAACCACCTCTGCAGTTGTTTTTTCCGCGACTACTTCAGGTTCTGGACTGCTTTCTTTTGCTACAATATTATCTGCTGTTTGATTGACTTCAGTTTTATCATTGTCAAGTGACTGAATGGCCATATCACAGTCGTCTTCTACCCAGTCAAAAATATCGTCAATTTCATCTCGACCGATTGTTCCTTTTACCTTTAGATTCCAGGATAAATGGCAATCTTCGGGATCAAGATCATATAATCCTGGCATTCCTTGCAAATCAACA